>JASFEV010000026.1:0-25135 GCA_050124655.1 Desulfobacterales bacterium | reverse complement strand
TAAAATTGCAAGCAATCGGACACTGAAAGTAAATAAAAATTATAATATGGCTTGCAATTAAATTATTTCTTTTATAAGAATTTTTTTCAGAAAACTGCACCACTCTTTCGGGAAATTATGTCGCAGCATTTTTTAGGTAAACGCGCCCCGGATCTTTTTTCCCGACCCACCATTATAAAGCGGATGTTAAATTCGGAGATCCACGTCCGAAAGAAGCCGGTCGGCTGCAACAGGCAAATATGAACCGGCGGAAAGGATATGAAAAGAATGGCAACACCCGCGCTCAAAGTCGAAGACATCCATAAAAGCTTCGGCACCATTAAGGTGTTGAGGGGCATATCCATAGAGGCCTACGAGCAAGACGTCATATCGATATTAGGCAGCAGCGGTTCCGGCAAAAGCACCCTGCTGCGCTGCATTAATCTTCTGGAAACCCCCACTTCGGGAAAAGTCTACGTCAAAGGCGAACTCATTAAAATGCAGGAATTGCGCTCGGGGGAGCGCAAGGCGGCCGACCGCAAACAAGTTGAGCGCATCCGCTCCAAGCTGGCAATGGTTTTCCAGCAGTTTAATTTGTGGGCCCACATGACGGTTATCCAAAATGTGATGGAGGCACCTGTCAATGTATTGAAAGTTTCCAAAGCCGAAGCGAAAGAAAGAGCCGAAAAATTATTGCAGCGTGTCGGCCTGTATGAACATCGCAACTATTACCCGGCGCATCTGTCGGGTGGCCAGATGCAACGCGCGGCCATTGCGCGGGCCCTGGCCATGGAGCCGGATATGCTGCTCTTTGATGAGCCGACGTCAGCCCTGGATCCGGAGCTGGTAGGCGAAGTGCTTAAAGTCATGCAGGATTTAGCAGAAGAAGGACGCACCATGCTGGTGGTTACGCATGAAATGGGATTTGCGCGTAATGTTTCCAGCCGGGTCATCTTCCTAGACGAGGGCCTGGTGGTGGAAAATGGACCCCCGAAGCAGGTTTTCGAACATCCCAAGTCGGATCGCTTCCGGGAATTTTTAGTCGGCGCTTTTTAATGGCGCGCTAATTTTAGCGATTTTAAAAACTATTTCTCTGGAAAAATGGTACCTGCACAGACAACACCATATCGCATCGGCAACGTCATAAAGCAGTTGCGCAAACCCGGCGCTCTGTTGTTTGTTGTGGTGATTTCCTTGGCGTTTATGGCGCAGGCGGTCGCCGCTGATTGGAAGCAAATTAAAATTGCAACCGAAGGCGCCTACCCCCCCTGGAATTATTTCGACGAGTCCGGCAAACTGGTCGGATTTGAAATCGAGCTGATCAAAGATCTGTGCGGGCGCATGAATGCCGAGTGCGAAGTCGTTACCCAGAAATGGCGCGGCATCATCGAGGGGCTGAATAAAGGTAAGTATGATGCCATCATAGCGGCCATGTCCATCACCGAACCGCGTAAAGAAAAGGTCACATTCTCGCGCAGTTATGCCGATACGCCCAATATATTTATAGTGCGCAAAGACAATCCCCTGGCTAACTTCCAGTCCGAGCTCGAGCATTTGACGCTGGATGATCTCAGTCCCACGGAGCAGACTGCGCTGGATGCGCTTATTAATACGCTTAAGGGCAAAGTTATCGGGGTTCAGGTTGCCACCATCAATCAAAAATTTGCCGATGAGTATCTGGGCGAGCATGCTGAAATTCGCATCTATGACTTTCAGCACACCGTTGACCTGGAGCTTTACCAGGGCCGCCTGGACGCGTTGATCGGGGGTATGGCTTACTGGGTGCCGCTGCTCAAATCCGAGCAGGGTAAAGAGTATAAGATCATCGGCCCCCAGATGACCGGCGGGCCTTTTGGCAGAGGCATTGGCGTGGCCGTTCGCAAAAAGGATCAGGACCTGGCCGATAAGTTTTCAAAGGCCATTGACGCGGCGCTGCGTGATGGCACCATAAAAAAACTGGCCATCGAGTGGTTTACATTCGACACTTCAGCACCGCAATAGCGGTTTTGATGATAGAACCCAAACCGAATTCGCTTATTGTTAATTACAGGAAACCTGCATGTCTCAGGTCGTTGCCTATTTTCCGCTGATTCTGAAAGGGATGCTGCTGACCGTCGAAGTGGCCTTGTTATCCTTGCTGATTGCGATTCTGCTCGGACTGATCGGTGCGGTGGCCAAGCTTTCCAAATCCCGCATTGCCAAAGCGATTGCGGGCACCTATACCACCATCATCAGGGGCATACCCGATCTGGTCCTCATGACCCTTATCTTTTTTGGCGGCCAGATTCTGGTCAACAATATTGGTGAAAAGCTGGGATTGGATTATATCGATGTGGATCCTTTTATCGCCGGTGTCCTAACCATCGGGTTTATTTTTGGTGCCTATTTCGCGGAGTCGTTTCGCGGCGGCATCCTGGCCGTCGCCCGGGGAGAAATCGAGGCCGGATACGCCTTTGGCATGACACCCGTGCAGGTTTTTTTCCGGATTACATTTCCGGCCATGGTCCGGCATGCCCTGCCGGGAATCGGCAATAACTGGCTGGTGATGGTCAAGACCACCGCTTTGGTTTCGGTGATCGGATTGCAGGATATGGTTTACAACGCCGGCCTGGCCGGCGGCTCCACCCGCAAACCATTTACCTTTTATTGCGTGGTGGCCTTTTTGTTTCTGGTCATTACGGGCTTTTCCGATGTCGGCATGCGGTGGCTGGATAAAAAGTACAGTGTAGGGGTGCGCAAAGCTTAGCCTGCATGTTTCATGAATATTTTTTGATTATGGATTTTCAGGTCATCATAGATAATTTACCGTTGTATCTGCAGGGGCTGCGAACCACCATCGTTCTGGTGTTCGCCTCGCTCATACTGGGGCTCGTCCTGGCGATACCGATTGCCCTGCTGGCGGCATCAAAACGCAAATGGGTGGCCGCACTGCCCAAGGCCTATATTTATTTTTTCCGGGGCACGCCGCTGCTGGTCCAGATGTTTATGATTTACCACGGCATGGGGCAGTTTGAAGCGGTGCGCGAGAGCTTTTTGTGGGTCATCTTCCAGCAGGCCTGGGCCTGTGCCCTGGTGGCCTTTGCCCTCAATACCGCCGGTTATACGGGCGAGATCCTGCGGGGCACCATCGCGCAAACCCCTTACGGCGAAATCGAAGCCGCCAAGTCGGTGGGCATGTCCAATGCCCAGATTTACCGGCGCATTATATTGCCCAGCACCTTCAGACGGGCCCTGCCCGCCTACGGCAACGAAGTCATCTTCATGCTGCACGGCAGCTCTTTGGCAGGGCTGATCACCATTGTCGACCTGTTTGGTGCAGCCAAGATTGTCAACGCCCGCAATTTTGTCCCGTTTGAATCTTTTATCGCCGCCGGTATTTTTTATCTGGCTATCACGTTTATGATCGTCTGGGGATTCAAAAAAGCCGAACACCACTGGCACGCCTATCTGCGCCCGCGCGAAACCTAAAAGTGGTTTCAAAACCTCATCTAAGTGTTCCCACCGCAAAACTAAGGTGAGAGTAAATTCTCGCCTTTCTCTTTGATGGGTTCCTTGCCGGCAATCTTGGCCAGGATGCGACCGGGCCGGGCATAGCGGTCGGTGTTAATGGAAAAAACGATGCCGCTGACAGCGCTTTTAACGGGCGTGAGGCGGTTTTGGGGCCCCTCGGCGACGGGATTGACGATCTCGGCAATCACTTCGCCTTTTTCGACGCGGTCCCCCGGAGTTTTCAAAAATACCACCACACCCGGGGCCGTTGCCTTCAGGTGCTCGACACCTCTCAACGGTGTCGCTTCATTTTTCAATGGCGGGAGCTCAGGTGCCGCGCCTTTGATAACTCCTCTTCTTTGCAGAAACCAGAAGATATTCTGGGCATCCTGCTGCGCCTGGGCATGGGAGACATCATCCATGCCGCGCAGCTCCACGGTGGCGGCCAAACAGGCCGCAGGGATGGGATGATCCGGAAATTTTTTGGCCAGCTGCCACCAGATGCGGCTGCAGGCTTCGTCATAGGGGGTCACACCGGAATCGGCCGCCAGCAATGTGACTTCAGCGCCCAGCTGGGCGGATAGATCCGCGGCCTCCGGCCAAAGCGGCGTGCCCAGGTAAACGTGCATCAGGGCCTGGTAGTCGCAATGCAGATCCAGCACGACATCGGCATCAAACGACAGCATGAGCAGCTGATGCTTCAGCGCGGCCGCCTCATCCGGCGGGGAAATGGAGCGCAGGATCTCGCCGGCGGCCTTGCGGATCAGGGCCACATTATCCTCCGCTGAGCTTCCCAGGCGGTCTTTGACCTGCTCTGCGATTTGCGCTGCGATGTCAGGATACTCACGGTTAAAATTGATGTTGTTGAAAAAATCAAAGCGTCCCTGCAGGGATTCATCGCGCCACTGGCTGACACCGATAGGATTGGCCACCGGCACGAGCGTAATGTGACCCTCTATCTTGTTTTCGGCGTCGGCCTGATCGAACAAATCAATCAGATGATGCATGACAACAAAGCCGGGCGCTTCATCGGCATGCAGGCCGGCCTGTATGTATGCTTTGCGATTGGCGGTTTGATCGCCGTAATGGATGGCCTTCAGCGTGCGTGCATTTCCCAGACTGGCAGCCGGCAGGGTATACTCTTTTATGGTTTTGGTACCCATGGCTCCTTTGCTCGAACGTTCCTCCTATCTTTTTAGGCGCCGTGTGTGCTTTAATAAAATATGCATCTAATTAGCTTTGGTTGAGCCCGTTACCCGTTGGCCCGTTCGCCGGTTACAAAATGAATTCGGCAGTTCTCCCCTTTTTCCGGGCTCAATCTGCCAGAGGCGGACTCAACTGGCCAACCGCGGAGCGTGACCTACTATTTTTAAGAAGAGTTTTAAAAACAATGGGGGAGTGATCCTCCCCCATTACAGGTGAATAGCGATTTTGCGTATCGGCTTATTCGCCGTACACGTCAAAATCAAAATATTTGTCCTGGATGGCCTTATAGGTGCCATCCGCCCGGATCTGCTTGATGGCTTTGTTGAACATTTCCACCAGGTCCGTGTCTTTCTGGCGGATGGCAATCCCGGAGCCTTCACCGAACCATTTTTTATCCGTCAGATCAGGTCCGATGAACTGATAATCTGCGCCCTCGGGTTTTTTGAGAAAGCCACCGTCAATCGCAACGCTGTCGGCCAGCAACATGTCCACGCGGCCGGACCTCAGGTCCATATAGGCCTCGTCCTGGGTGGCATAGCGTTTGATCTCCACACCTTCTCCGCCATTATCGGTAATGAAATTGTCATGGATAGTGGCGCGTTGGACGCCGATTTTCTTGCCGGCGGTTGCCTCCGCCACCTGCGCGCGCGTAAAATCTTCCATGGCGCCTTTTTTGCAAACGAACTTTGCGGGCGTGTTATAGTATTTGTTGGTGAAAGCCACTTTTTTCTTGCGCTCCTCGGTAATGGACATGGAGGCAATGATGGCGTCGTATTTGCGCGCCAGCAAGGCCGGAATGATCCCGTCCCAGTCCTGGGGCACCAGCTTGCACTCGACGCCCATGGCGTTGCACAGTGCCCAGGCGATGTCGATGTCAAATCCCTCCAATTTGCCGTCAGCCGTCGTATAACTAAAAGGCGGGTAAGCCCCTTCCACGCCGATGCGGACCAGTTTCCAGTCTTTGGCCTGAATGGTTCCGGCCGCAAATACCAGCACAATCAGGGCAAATACAACAAGAAGCTTTTTCATATTTCCTCCTTTTTGATGTGGGTTAAACTGCCTGCAATTTGCTCTGAAACTCGCTATCTGGCTTCCCATTTTATGTGGCAGTCTAACCGTCATTGGATCGTTATCAATTAAAGAGCAACATCCGATTTACAATTTTTAGAAAATAAAAAAAATGAAGGATTCTGTCAAATGAAAAAGACGTTCTGCCCATCCATGCCGGTCTTCGGCTATTTGAAGCGCACATTCACCAGATAAAGCCCCAGCAGGACGATGGCAATACCGGCGGCCTTCATCAACGGCATGGGTTCTTTTAAAAAGACTCTGCCGGCGGCAACGGAAATGACCGGTATCAGGTACATGGACACGGCCACCGTTGACGGCGGCAGGTAGCGCAGGCTCCAGTACCAGATGCTGAAACCAAAAATAGTGCTCAGGATGCAGTAAATCAGGGCCAGCCACATGGTCAGCCCCATGTGAAGTACGGTTTGGATGTAATTTGGATAAAGCGCAGGAGCCAAAAACAGGGAGCTGAGCACAAAAGAAACGGCTGTCATCACAATCGGAGAATGGCGCTTGACAATGTCTTTGGTAATAATGTTGTTAACCGCCCAGATGATCGGCGTCAGCATCACCAGCAACAGGCTCACCCAGTAGGTTACACCAAATGTTTCCCGCGCAAAAATCACCAGGACTATGCCGAGCAGGGCCAGCATGATACTCAGCAAACGGTTGGCTTTCCAGACTTCCTGTCCGACCAGCACCGCCAGAAGATAAGTAAACAGCGGTTCGATGGCCGCAAACATGGCAGCCGTGCCGATGGTGACATGCAAAATACCGAAGTTGAAGCACACCATGGCCGCCAGGGGGCCGAAAAGGGTACACAACAGCAGCAGTTTTGTATCCTGCTTCAGGATCCGCCCCAGCGCAGGGCGTTGCCGCAGAAGCACCCACAACAACAAGGCCAAACCGGAAAGCAGAAATCGGGTAAAGGAAAGCTCGATGGGCGTCAGCACGGCCAGCAATTTTTTCAGAAAAACCGGCACAAAACCCCACACGACCATCGTGATGATTAAGCCCAAATAGGCGCCGGCAACAGGATCGATAATTGGCTTTTCAACTCGGAATCGTTTGGAATTATTCATGGGTTAGCTGGCAATAATTTTACATTTAATGGTGTTTTATGCTATATAAAGACGGCTACAACATCAAACGGATCTGAATCTCATATTCGCAGTTTGTTTTCCACACACACCCGACGGCTCCCTCTGATATGTTGAATTGACTTAAAGAGGCATCAACATGTCACCAAAATCCAAATTCTGGGGTTTATCCACTCTTGCCGCAGCGCTGATGGCTATATTTTTGTTTCTTTTCAACGTTGGCGGAACAAAAGATAAAATTTGGCATCTGATTAAACCGGATTTAATAGCGCAAAATACAGAACTCAAAACCGAGAATCAACGATTAAAACGTCAAATAGCAGGCCTGAAAAACGAGAATAAGCGCATGAAAACGGTTTTAGATGCCTACGAGCAGAATTTTATCGCGCTTAAAGATTCAGCCGGCAACTGCAGCCGGATTCAATCCGTTCCGCCTTTCGATCTTCCCGCAGATCTGGTAAAAGAGCGCTTTGGAATTCGCCAGATGTATCGTCAAATGCTCGGCGAAAAAAAACGCTGGGATCAATATCAGCAGGAAAAATACAACGGCATTTTAGAGGATACGATCGAACCGGTGGTGGTTGAGATACAAGATTTGAATTTAGAAGATGAAGAGAATCTGAAATATTTTCAGGAATTGGAAAGCGCTTTAAAATTGCACAGAAGGCTGATACGGGATGTTCGCATCTTTCACGATGAAATCAAATATCAAAAAGAACAACTTCGTGCTCAGCAACCGTATGAACTTTATGATCTAAAATTCAAACTGGCCCCTTTTACGCGGGAATCCGCTCTGGTAGACGCCTTACAACAGGCCATGAGTGCTCTGAGCGCCGGAATTTACGAACAGGAGGCGGTGGAAGTGCTGGATCGAATTGGTGATGCGTTTACCAGACCCATACAGCAACTTTATGAACAACCAGAAGATAACACCAAAACTTCACTGCTAAGCCAATATAATTATAATTTTTTCACCCTTTTCAGTGAAAAACTGATGGATTACTCGGATCGCCTGGCCGAGCAATCTGCCATCCCTTTGGAATCATCCGCATTTGGCGAGCTGGATTATTTTATCCGCGAGCTGTCTGAAAACCTGTACAACCTTTATCGCGCCGGCCAGCAAGAAGCCATCAGTCCAGATTATTTAGATCTGGATGAGCTGGAGAGAATCCTGAACGCCGGTCACTAACCCACATTCTTCATGACGGCAACTGCATTTCACCGCCTCAGTTTTCATTCTAATTTGTTCGATTATGTATTCAACGACGCCTACTTCAGACTTGTCTTTTTGGACATTTCTTCAAAGATGATTAAGTTGAACTATTCAATCTTTGTGAAGTGGAGGACAGCATAATGAATTTGGCTCGAAAAATAAGTCTGGTGTTTGCTGCAGGTGTTTTAGGCGCGATGCTCAACAGCTTAGCGGTTTGGGCTTTTGGAGAGTTCGGCATCTCAGCGGCCCTGGGTGTCAAAATTGCGCCCAAGCTTTCGGCGGCCTTCCTCTATCCGCGACTGGTGTGGGGTGGGATCTGGGGAATGCTCTTTTTGCTGCCGATGATGCAGACAAGCATCTGGTCCCGAGGTTTTATTTATAGCTTAGGTCCGACCCTGGTTCAGCTTTTTATCGTTTTCCCGCTGAAAGCCAACAAAGGGGCAATGGGGTTGGAGCTGGGTATGCTCACGCCTTTATTGGTGGTTGTTTTTAACGCCATCTGGGGTTGGGCGGCAGCCATCTGGTTACGATGGACGGGCAAGTAGTAATTGGAAAAATTGCTTTTTTAGAGTGTCGATTTATCCTACACTCACAGCATCGCTTGAATTCAACAAGCAGTTAATATTTTGGCGTATTTTCCCTCAACCGTAAATTCCATCAAAACTCTATTAAGAACACTGATTATTGTCATAATTACAGAAAAAGCTTGACAGTTAAAGACGACCGGTCTATTTTATGAGATAAAGCTTCATCTGTTCATCCAAGGAAAATCATAAAATGCCATTCAATACCAGGGACCGGATCATAGAGACCGGTGCCGCCATTATCCATCGCAAAGGATTCAACCACACCGGTATCCAGGAAATATTGACCGCCGCCGCTGTGCCAAAAGGATCATTTTATAATTATTTCAGAAGCAAAGAGGACTTCGGACTCCAGATCATAGATTATTATTCGGCGCGCTTCGAGCAGATCGCAAGTAAAACACTGGCGGACACCTCCATTTCACCATTAAACCGCATTTATGAGTTTTTAGCAGCATTTATGGAATATTTTGAGTCCCAAAATTATACCGGCGGCTGCCCGATCGGCAATCTGGCCCAGGAAATGGGGGATTTAAATCCGGCGTTTCGCATTAAGCTCAGCGAATCCATCGATATGATGGTCGACACCTACAGCCAGCTTCTATCTGCTGCCCAAGAAGACGGTAAAATATCAAAAACATTAGATATAGAAGACGCGGCCCGGTTCATCGTGGCCAGCTGGCATGGGGCCATTATTCAGATGAAGCTGACCAAAAGTCTGGAACCTCTCAAAAACCATCGTAAATTCATTTTTGATCACGTCTTAAAGAAGTGACCTGCCGCAAAGCTAAAAGAAGATAACTATGATTTTAGGTTTACATTTAGACCGACCGGTCTAATACTGCAGCGGGCGTCACGCTGCAACCCCTCAAAAAGAGCAATTGAGGGTATCCATTATGTTAAGATTGCCGGTAGAGCCTGTCGGCCATATAGGGGGTAAAAATTAGAATGTTTCACTTTTTGACAGGAACAATGATCTAACGGAACAAGGGTATAATCCTATTATTAATTTTCTCCCGGCAGGTTGACCCACTCATAAGGAGGTCATAGGTTTAATTCACCTGTATTTTGTCAATTAAAGGATTAGGAAAAATGATATCCGTTAAAAACAAAACCAAAGACGAACTCATCAAAGAATTAAAGGCCCTGAGAAAACAAATCAAAGACCAGGCGAATTCTTATGAAAAAGAATGCAAATTGCACGATCGTGCCGAAGAAGAACTCCGTCTGGCTCAGGTGATCATCGACAACAGCCCGGTGGTTCTTTTTCGCCGGATGGCCGGCGATAATCCTCGGCTGGTGTACGTTTCAGACAATATCCGTCAGATGGGGTACATGCCTCAGGAATTTTTGGAAGAAAAAATTCTGTTCAGAGAAATCGTCCATCCCGATGATATGGATCGCGTAGCAGAGGAAATAAAGCATTATGCCGAAGAAGATGTTGAAGATTACACCCAGCTTTACCGCATTATGACCAAAGACGGCCAGGTCCGCTGGGTGGAAGACCAGACTTCGGTGGTGCGGGATGCAGAAGGCAACAAAATATTTAACCAGGGATTGCTAGTGGATATCACCAGCCGCAAGCTGGCTGAAGAAGAAGTGCGCAAAAGCGAAGAGAAGTTTCGCCGCATTGTAGAAACCGCCGGCGAGGGATTTATCCTCATGGATGAGGATCTGACCATCATCGATGTCAACGAGGCCTATTGCCGGATGCTCGGTTATAGCCGGGAAGAAATCCTGGGTAAAACCCCCGTTGACCTGGCTTCCGACGACTTCAAAACTTTCATGCTCGCCAATCGGGAGGAAATTTTGGCCAAAGAATACCGCGAGTTTGAGGGAACCGTGGTGGCCAAAGACGGCCGCCATGTGCCGATTTTAATTCACGGCAACACCCTGCGAGATGATCAGGGAGAAGTCATTGGCAACATGGCATTTGTCACCGATATGACCGAGCATAAAAAAGCCCTGGCACTGGCCGGCGAAGTTCAGAAAAGCCTGCTGCCCCAGAGCAAGCCCGATGTGCATGGCCTGGACGTGGCCGGCCGCAATGTTTCCTGCGACGAGATTGGCGGGGATTATTTTGATTTTCTATGGCGACGCGAAAATCCGGATGGCCCTTTTAGTGTCGTGGTCGGTGATATCACCGGTCACGGAGTGGACTCGGCCTTGTTGATGACCTCGGCCCGGGCGTTTTTACGCATGCGTGCCTCTCAGCCCGGCACCATATCTGATATCGTCAACGCCATGAACAGCCACATGACGCAAGACGTGTTTGAAAGCGGGCGCTTTATGACCCTTTTTTATTTAACCGTAGATCCGCAAAATGATTGCATCGACTGGGTGCGCGCCGGCCATGACCCTGCCCTTTTGTACGATCCCCAACAAGACGCGTTTGAGGAATTAAAGGGTACCGGGATGGCGCTGGGCGTCAATGACGCCTTTAAGTATCCTGAAAACCGCCACGAAGGACTCACAAACGGACAGATCATTGCCATCGGCACCGACGGCATCTGGGAGGCCTTTAATAAAAAAGGCGCGATGTTCGGAAAAAAGCGCTTTAAGGAGATTATCCGTCAAAACGCCGCCGCGGGGGCTGATGATATCCTCAATGCGGTTTACAATGAAATCAATCAATTCACCGCAGGTCAAAAAACAGAAGATGATATTACCCTAGTCATCATAAAAATTAAAAAACCTTAATCTTGCATAAAAATAAATGAGAGGTTGTATTTTTCTCTAGCAGCGGGTTAAGTTAATCAGCAATATCGGCATGCGCTACTGGGTGCCGACCAAACAATATTTTCAAACCCTGTATCAGGCCAATCTGGCGGTATATACTGATCTGGAGCTAACCGGAATAACGATTCCCTTGCCCCAGCGAGACATTCATATGTCCGCCGCTGATCAACGCTAAGGAGGCGTAATGACCCTTGAAATCATTCGTGATATGCTGGCATGGTGCACCTTCATAAACTGGATTTTTCTGCTGTGGTGGCTTGTATTTTTCATCGCGGCACACGATTGGATTTACCGCATCCACAGCAAATGGTTTCACATTTCTGTTGAGAAATTCGACATCATTCACTATAGCGGTATGGCCCTTTTTAAAATAGCTATACTGCTGTTTAACCTGGTGCCCTATCTGGCTTTGCGCATTGTTGGCTAAAAAATATTTTCAATTATTAAAGTAGATCACCACTGAGCGCTAAACGGATGGATCGATTGGAACATAGCGGCTTGTAAATATTCCCGCGTTGAAAGCTGCAGGTGAGCTTGGCTTTTATAGTTCGAGGATAAAACCGTGCCGTATATAAACATCAAAGTCACCCGTGAGGGTGTGACTGCCGAACAGAAGCAACGCCTCATTCAAGGTGCCACCCAGTTACTGGTCGATGTTCTGGGCAAAAATCCGCAAACCACAGTTGTCGTCATTGAAGAAATCGCCACCGACAATTGGGGAATAGCCGGTGAGAGCGTCACAAAGCGCAGAAAAAGCGGCAAATGAGTCGTGCGTTTTAGCCATTATGAACAGCCACACGCTGTTTCGGCCGAGCTACCGGAAGCTTTTTCAGTGTTCTTGGGAGCTTCCGATTCAAGCGGGCAGTCGACGGGGTTGTGTGCCGCTTGAAGATGAGTGCCTAGAAGCTCATCTGACTTGGCCTTCATATGGCTGGCCGGCTGATCATTGACAAACTGGCCGATGATAGCAGCCGCCCGCATTTTTTTTTCATCGATCCTTTCAGCACGCGCCATTTCGGTAATACTTTCCAGACAGGGGATGCAACCGGATGCTACGGCCGAGCCCAGAGCCACCAGTAATTGGGTTTCGGTGTCTAAGCCTTTGTAAAAAGGTTTCATGTTGGTACCTCCTATTTCATTTAGGGTTTGCCGGTTGAGCCATGGCAATGGGGAAGACCCCGTCTAAGCCTTCTTCGATGTCTTGGCGACCGATTAAAAACCCCAGGACCATCAATCCCGCCGCATGAACACCGCAGGTATATGACGACAGCATGCCGCCTAAAAAGGCTGTGGCAGATCGCGTCACCAAGGTATCGTGCAGGCCCCATTTATGAATCAATTCTTTCCATTGCTCCATCACTCCAACACTCCAACACTCCAGTATTAATAAACTTCTTTGCGTCTTTGCGTCCCACGCCGCCATCGCGAGGCGCTCCATTCGGCACGAGCTCATGGCCGAGGGCAGGCGAGGCGGGCGGGTTTGCGTGAGACCTAAATCGGTTTACGCGCCTCAATCGTAGCCGAGGTCACATAGTCTTCCAAATTCCGCCCCGGAAACCACTCCTGGATACTTTCACGGCTTTCAGCTTTAGGCTGGATCTTAAGATCCTCAAAGCCGGCTTCAGAGAGCATTGATTCGATTTTCTCAATTTTTTCGGTACCTCCGACACAGCCGGATATGAGCGCTAAATCATTTTTTATTTCAGCCGGCAGCGCCTGCAAGGCCACCACGTCTAAAATAGCCAAGCGGCCGCCAGGTTTGAGCACCCGCATGGCTTCCCGGAAAACGTTGATTTTTTCAGGGGAAAGATTAATCACGCAGTTTGAAATAACCACATCCACGCTGGCATCGGCCACCGGCAAGTGCTCGATCTCCCCCAATCGAAACTCAACATTTTTAACACCCATCTTTTCGGCATTTTGGCGGGCTTTGCTGACCATGTCGGCGGTCATATCCACACCGATAATCCGGCCGAATTCACCCACCGATTTTGCAGCCAAAAAGCAGTCGAAACCGCCGCCGCTGCCTAAATCCAGAACCGTCTCGCCTTCTTTCAAAGACACAATGGCCAGGGGATTGCCGCAGCTCAGCCCCATGTTGGCGCCTTCCGGAACACTGTTCAGTTGCTCTTTGGTGTAGCCAAAGGCCTGGGATATTTTTTCAATGGACACCGGATTAGACCCGCAGCAGGATGAAAGCGTGCTGCAGCCGCAACCGGATGTTTCTTGTTTGGCAATTTCACCATACCGGATTCTGACCGCTTGTCTAATTTCATCTGAATTCTTTGTTTGCATTTATTTCGATCCTTTAATAATTTAATATTTCGACAGATATCGAAAAATTAAACCAAAAAAATGTGGCCCTGTTAGAAAGAGAAAAAATATTTCAGTTCATCTAAAATTTCAGGGTCCACCCAGCATTCGATGTTCTGCCCGTTACGTCTGGTTTTAATCAACCCTGCTCCGCGCAACTCCTTGATATGATGAGACACTGTCGACGGTACGATATTTAGATCCTTACCAATATCGCCCACACAGGCGGTATTATCTGGCTCAAAGATACCGATAGTGCCGGGCTTGCAGCAGGTGGCCAGACTAAAAAATATCTTTAGTCGGTTGGGGTTGGATAATGCTTTAAATATGGCGGCATATCTTTCAAATTTGCTTTCATTATTCGACATACATCGAATAATAACATGAAATTTTTTTTTGTCAAGCGTTTTTTAAATTTTCTGTTCGCGTAGATTTTTAATCAACCGCTGTTCTTCCCGCTTACCGCAAACAAACTGATAAATAGACAATGGTAGGCAAGTAATCGTCAAGCCAATGAAAAACAACAGGCCCCAAAATGAAGACAGTATCGTCTTTGCTATTTTGCTGCCCGGACCGACATAAGCCGGTTGAATAAAAATAAACGCAATAATGAGAAATGTTAGACCTATCCCCAGAAGTCTGTTCTTATTCATAATCCCCCCCGAAGAAAAACTCATCCTAAGAAAAAGCAAAAATTATACCATTTGAAAGCAGCTTAATTTTTATTGAGTGATTACAGGGGGCTAAATACATCGAACCATTTCCGTGGGAAGAAAACTTACAAATATTGTCAGCAATAGCAGCAATAAATGTCAGCCGTTATTTCTTTAGCGGATTTATCGCAGGCTTTTTTCATGATCCAGCAGCCATTGTTTGCGCCAGATGCCGCCGCCGAACCCCACCAGTTGGCCGTTGCTGCCGATCACGCGATGGCAGGGAACAATCAGAGGAGTCGGGTTTTTGTTGTTGGCATTGCCCACAGCCCGAAAAGCCTTGGGGCGATCGATGGCCCGGGCCACATCGCCGTATGAGGCGGTCTGACCAAAAGGAATTTTTTCCAACTGCCGCCAGACCGCTTTTTGAAAGGCGGTGCCTTCCAGCTGGAGCGGAACATTGAATTTTTTACGTCGGCCTTTGAAATATTCATCAAGCTGCCGCAGACATTCTGTCATACAGGCCGGCAGGCTGCGGTCCGTCTTTAATGGCGCTTTATTAAATGCGATCGTCAAAATGCCTTTTTGATTGCCAACAATTTCAAAAGGGCCAATTTCAGACCGGTAGCATGCGGTGTAGGTCTGCACAAAAACCTCCTTCTGTTAGGTTTGGCGCTTGCCGGTTTAGCCCGTTGAGCCAGTTAATAAGAAATTGGGATCATGTGTAATATTTCTCACGGAAACCCGCCCGCCTCGCCTGCCCTCGGCCATGAGCTACATTCGGCCTGAGCTCATGTCGAAGGCGGGCCGAATAGAGCGGCTCGCGATGGCGGGCGTGGTGGCAGGCGTGGGCCGCTAAGCTCGCTAAGAATAAAAATTTTGTTAGTCTCTTTGTGAACTTCGCGGGCTTCGTGTTCTTCGTGGTATAATCCAACGATTCATATAACCACGAAGGCCACGAAGCGCACAAAGAATAATATTTTGAATAAAAACTTTCTGGGTGTCCTTGCGCCTTTGCGAAAAGATTTAAACTTTATCCCGTTCTTTGAGCGGAGTGCGACCGATTCCCGGCCATATCCTCACCATCCCGAAAACGGCCCGGATGGCTATCCACAAAGCCGTAATCAGCCAGATCCAGGTCAGGGCGCCGGATGCCGCTTCATCGAGCAGATAAATCGCCATCCCGCCGAAAGCGGTTGCCGCAATCATAACGTTACGCAAGAAACGAAAATCGCCGGTTCCCCA
Organism: Desulfobacterales bacterium; assembly: GCA_050124655.1. Taxonomy (GTDB): domain Bacteria; phylum Desulfobacterota; class Desulfobacteria; order Desulfobacterales; family JAHEIW01; genus JAHEIW01. The sequence continues at coordinate 9,546 of JASFEV010000026.1, read as the reverse complement.
ATGGATGCCATCGGTGGCGAATGCCAGGGCGTTGACCGGTTGGCTGATAACAGCCATCAGCCATGCGGCAAAAAAGATGTTTGTCGCCGATGGCGGCAGCAACAGATGCACGACCCAATTCTGCGCCAGCAACATGCCCACACTCAAACTGATGCCGGTGGCCAGACTCCAAAAACAAACCAACCGGGCCACGCGGCGCGCCTGCTCCAGCCGGCCGGGGCCTACAAAGAAACCAATCAGGCTTTGCCCGGTGATGGCAAAGGCATCCAAAAAAAGCGCCGTAAACACCCATACCTGCCGGATGGCCTGGTGGGCTGCCCCGGCATCCGGACCGATGCGGGTGGCAGCCCGGGTGGTAAAAATAAAAAACACAGTCAACAGACCGGTACGGACGAACAGATCGCGACCGATTTGAAACAGCTTTACAATATCGCTCAATCGAAAACGATGGGGAAGCCCCAGACGGCGCAAAACCACCGCTGTCGCCCAAAAAGCGCCCAGCCACTGACTGATGACACTGGCCAACCCCGCACCAAAAATACCTAGCCGCGGAAACGGTCCATACCCAAAAATGAGCAGTGGATCTAAGATGATGTTTAACGTGTTAATACTGACTGCCACCCAAAACGGGGTGCGCATATCCTGTAAGCCCCTAAGGATGCCGAAAACCGCCAGGCTGACCAGAACCGCCGGTGCCCCGAACAGGCGCACCTGAATGTATTGGGAAGCAAAATCATGGACGGCGCCCTCGGCTCCCATTAGCGTGGATACATGCGTTACCAGCGGGAGGCCGCCGATCATCATCAGTCCACCGATGGCGGCGCTCAGCGCAATGGCAAGCCATCCGATTTCAGCGGTCCGTGTCAATTCCTCCCGGCCATAAGTCTGGGCCACTTCGGTCTGGGTCCCGATGCCTAAAAAATTAAAGACCCAAAAAATACTTGAAAGAGCAACCGTTCCGGCGCCCAGCGCCGCCAGCGATTCTGCACCCAAACGCGCCACAAAAGCGGTATCCACCAGACCTGTCAATGGCTCGGCCACCAGCGACAACAGCACCGGTAAAGACATAGATAAAAGGGTTTTATGGGGAAAAGCGACGAAAGGATGATCCGATTGCCGGTTCGTTTCGGTTTTCACGCAATTATCCATTTTTAAATTTGAAACGCTCATTTTAGGGCCTAAATTGAGCGATTGTCGAGGTTGCCGCAGCTACACGGCAGATGGCGTTTCGCTATAGTTGCCTATGCGGAACGGCATCTAACACAGTAGATGCGGTAAGATCGGCAAGCCCCTTAGGGTTTCAAATTTAAAAATTAAAAACGATAGAATACCCTAAGAAAAATTTCTCCATTTTTAAATTTGAAACGCTCATTTTAGGAAAAGTGGGGTTCTTCTACCCTACTAATAGATTTTCATCAAATAATTTTGAATATAATCCCGAAAAAATCAACGTCGGGGGTTGACAATCCCCTTTTCAGTCTGATAATGTTTATCGTAAAAATACGATAAACGGATGTGAACACTATGACCCAAACAAAAACAACGATTCCACCGGCATGTTGCACACTCAAGATAGCCGGAAAAGAGCAGAAACAGCTGGTAGCCATGCTGAAAGCTCTGGGCAATCCCATCCGTTTTGAAATTATCAAATTTTTGGTGACCCATCCGGGATGCATCACCGGCGATATTGTCGAATATCTACCCATTGCCCAGGCCACCGTTTCCCAGCATCTTAAGGTGCTGAAAGAGGCCGGTTGGATCTCCGGGGTGATAGAAGGCACCGCCACCTGTTATCAACTGGATGAAAAGAATATCGGATGGTTTCGTTCAGTCGTAACCGATATTTTTTAAAATCAATGACGCCCGTTGATGGGACAAAAGCTGCATGAAAGCAGCGTTTTTTTAACGCTTGATCATCGTAAATTTACGATAAACTTTTTTGCCATTACTTTTTTTTGGGGCCAGATTATCGCAAAAATACGATTAACCCAAGGAGAAAATCAGCATGCTCACACCCGTCTTAGACATCAGCCAATTCATTATCGACGCCTTTTTGCACATCTGGCCGTACTTACTGGTGACAATCCCGCTGGCCGTTGCGGTTCAGATGTCAGGCGCGTCCAAATATATCAGACGCGCGTTTGAGGCCCGTCCGCTGACCGCTATTTTGTTGGCAACCCTTGTGGGTGCCTTCAGCCCCTTCTGCTCGTGCGGCGTCATCCCGGTAATTGCCTCACTGCTGATCAGCGGGGTGCCACTGGCACCGGTGATGTCTTTCTGGATTGCTTCACCATCCATGGACCCGGAAATTTTTTTCCTGAGTGTCGGCATGATCGGCTGGAAACTGGCCGTCTGGCGCTTGGCGGCCACCCTTTTTCTGAGTCTGGCTGCCGGAATCATTACCCACATGTTGGTGCAAAACGGCTGGTTGGGGAGAGAAATCCTGCGCATGCACAAGGGGGTAAGAGTACAAAGCACTGCGGAATTTTTAAAAAGGGGCTGGCAGAGAATTAGAGACAGCTTCACAAGTGTTAGACCCTCAAGACATGTGTTTCCGCCGGTGATACCCAATCAAGGGCGTCCGTTGCAGTATGCACCCATCATCACTCCCGCAAAACCTGAAATAACGGCCAGTTGCCGTTCGTGTTCAACCGAAAACACAGCTCCAATCGGCGTGTTGCCAGAAAAGCTTGCGTTCATCAAGGCGTCTAGAGATGATGACGCCAGCGGCAACGCAAAACAAGGCTGCGGCTGCGATGAGACCACCGTGGAGTTCCGGCAGCGCCTGTTTAAAGAAACCCTGAGTGCGACCATGATGGTGGTCAAATTCATGGCCCTGGCCTTTTTTCTTGAAGCTTTGATTATACTGTATGTTCCTCAGGAATGGATAACCGGGGCGTTGGGGCAGAACAACCCGATGGCCATCACAACAGCAGCAATTTTAGGTATACCGATCTATACCAGCAGTTTGACGGCCTTACCGATGATCAGCGGTTTGTTAACCCAGGGTATGAACCCGGCAGCCGCCCTTACATTTCTGATTGCCGGACCGACCACGACGCTGCCGGCCATGGCGGCGGTATGGCCTCTGGTTGCCCGGCGCGTTTTTGTTCTGTATGTCTCCTTTTCTTTAATCGGGGCCGTCCTAATGGGCTATTTTTTAAAATGGCTGGGGTAGTCTTCTGAAAGCGGGATTTAAAAATGTTGACTTGTTATTGCAAAACCAGAATTCTTGCTTTAATAATAGATCAGCTAATCTGAGAATATTTTGCAGTTTTAATTAAAGGAAAGCCAAATGGACGAGCCAAAAGAAGTCACGATCCAAAATTACAAGGGTTGGGAAGACTTTTATAGAATCTCAAAAAGCGAAAAACTCGATTTCTTTACTCGCAACGGGCGCATGCTGGATATTTTGTTTTCCCAGCAATTTGACAGGAAATTTCTGAATGATATGTGCCTGCTGGCCACCCAAATCCGTCGCATGGCACTGACCAAAATGGGGGCCAAAAAATTAAGCAGTCTGCTGGCCCATAAGCGTGCCATGCTGTATTTTGTGCAGCCTTCCACCCGAACCTTTATATCCTTTCTAAACGCCTGCCATATTTTGGGAATGAAAATATCCGAAATTCGCGGCACCTCCACCAGCTCGGAGGTCAAAGGCGAATCCCAGGAAGACACTATCCGCACTTTTGCCAGCTATGTAGATCTGATCATTATCCGGCATCCCGAAGCCGGTTTTGCCGAAAAAACCGCCTGGCTTCTGAATCAAAACAAACTGCCGGTGGCCATTATCAATGGCGGCTCCGGGCCCGATCAGCACCCCACCCAGGCCCTGCTGGATATCTACACCCTGGAGCGCTCGTTTCGCAACATCGGTGGCATGGACGGCAAAAAAATCGCCATGGTGGGGGACTTAAAGCGCGGCCGCACCGTGCGCTCGCTCAGCTACCTGATGCGAAATTATAAAGATGTCACCCTGTATTTCGTCGCACCGGAAGTATTCCGTATGAAAGACGACATAAAAAGTTTCCTCACCAAGCATCAAATCGAATTCCACGAAACCGATGATTTTGCCAGTGTCATGCCGCATGTGGATGCCATCTATATGACCCGCATTCAAAAAGAATATGCCGAAGCGCCCGCCCAAGAAACCGACGTTTATCCTGAATTTCATTTCACCAAAGCGCATCTCTCCGTGATCCAATCGCATTGCATCATTATGCACCCGCTGCCGCGCCGCTATGAAATCGAAGTCGAGGTCGATAAAGATCCGCGGGCTGTTTATTGGAAGCAGGAACGCAACGGCATGTGGATGCGCGCAGCATTGATATCGTACCTTTTTGGCGTGGATGATGAAATTGCGACAGAGTTCCGGTAAAATTTATCAACATGATTCGTCAATGCCATGATCGGGATTTTGAAGCGCTTTATTCCATTATTAATGAGGCTGCCGAAAAGTATAAGGGCGTTATCCCCGAGGATTGTTGGAAAACGCCGTATATGTCCAAAGAGGCGTTACAGCATGAAATCGATGCTGGGGTTGTTTTCTGGGGATATGAACAAGACGGCGCATTGATAGGGGTAATGGGAATACAGCAGATTCAGGATGTAACCCTTATTCGGCATGCCTATGTGCGGCCTGCGAAACAACATCAGGGCATTGGGAAAAAATTACTATTCGAGCTTTGCCGACAGACCGATCGCCCGATATTAATCGGCACCTGGGCCGATGCCAAATGGGCGATTCGTTTCTATGAAAAACATAACTTCAATCTGGTCACCCGCCAAGAAAAAAACCAACTGCTGAAAAAGTACTGGAAGATTTCCGCTCGTCAAATCGAAACTTCCGTGGTTCTTGCAGACCAGAAATGGTTTGACAATTGTTAGAGTGGAATGGCAGGCTGTTGTCAACCCACTAGATGCCATACCTTTTGAGAGTGAATGATTCTAACCGGCCCGTCTTTCCGGATTCAGATCTTAACAACTCTCTTGGGGTCGGATGTCTCCTGCTGGCGGGGTAAACGGGGAGAATGTTGCGTATTTGAAGGATCACTTTTTTTCGCCCTGAACCGGGGCAGAATCAGGAGCAAAACAAAAATGATCACAAAACCGATTAAGCTGAAGCCGATGAAGGTTAAATTGTCCAAAGCATCAACCCTTTTTTATAAATGACCGGTTTGCAACGACTTGTAAAAAAGGGGGCAACCGACAATGAACTGCCCCCATTTTTAAGGATGTACATCTTATCAGGACTCTCACAAAGTATTTATTATTATAGCACAAAATAGTTTCATAAGAAAGACCCTCCCCTCATCAGCGACTGCCGGTATTAAGTTCGCTTCTAAAGTATTCCTGATAAATGCCAATAACTTACTGGAGGCGTCTGAAAATGAAACTTTTTTTATTGATACTTGGCATAGTGGTGATAGCATTGAACGTATTTCTCTGGTATGCGAAAAAACAGAGAAAGGCCGCAAGCATTGCTAAAACAACTGATAGATTAGAAAAATCGGTGGACTTGGAGACAAATTCAACCGACTTTTTGGATAGCCCGGCAGCTGATGAATTAAAACAGGCAGCGGCAGCCGAACTGGGAATTCCGGTTGAGGAGCTGAATCGTATGTCTGCCGAAGAGATTGTCCATTTAGCGACACAAAAGGGATTAATCAAAGGCTAAAAGGCGGACTTTAACTGCAAAATGAAGAGGGACCGAATTTGACATTCGCATGGGTGTCAAGCAGGTCCTTTTTTTATCAGCGGATCCTGTGGTTTTCTTGACTTCGTCAGCCCTGTGATCATACTATTATCATAAATGTTCCCAATACCAATATCCATTCAGAGGTGTGCGTCAAATGAAAATATTACATGCATGTACAATCAGGTTGCACCATCCGTTCATATTAATTGTGGTGATTTTAGTGATCGTAACGGGTTGTACCGCATCAAATTACGGCAGGCTGGAATCAAATTCAGAGGTTACGCAAGCTTTTCAAGCCCATCAAATTCTGCCGGATCATACTTATTATTACAGGGGAACATTTAGTCGCCCTTTTGTTGTCGCCGCGATTCATAAGAATTTCACATTGGATTCACCGCTATGGGTGGAAATCGATACGAAATCAAACGATTTCCGCACGCTGATCGATCGCGTATCTCTGCAAGGCACGGGCAGCACCACCCATCCTTGGGGATTCAAAATATTAGACAAATCCGGCAGCAATGTCGGTGTATGGTATTCCGCCATTCGCGCAGCGGCGGTGGACATAGATGAAAATGGCCGAATTGTTAATTTATCGCCGATAAGAATGGTCACCACAGGGGATCAAGGCATGTAAAGATGCATTTTGAATAAAAATTAAGACCATCAGAAAATCCGCATCAAAAATCAAAATAATTCTTTTAACCTCTTATTGAACACATCACGTATTGTTCCGGTCAATTTACGCTAATATTTTTAAACTCCTGTTTAATTAAAGGTCTTCCGAATTTTTTTATCTAAAGAAGTAAACAAGCCTATATGCCTTTATAACAACATGTTAATATTGATAATTTTTGATTGACATTTATTTTATTTTTTTCTATTCAATCCTTATACGGTTGTTCAATTGAATTTTGGAAAGCTTGGCAATACACGAATGATGCAGGCGGAAACGCTTAAGGATCCTTTTAAAAATGGCATCTGCAAAAATATTGAAATGCCCAAGATGTAATTTGCCTCAGGAAGGGATACTTAGATGCCAATATTGTGGTTACGATTTATCTAAAAACAAGTATACCAAAACATTCCGAAACAGATTGAAAGATATCATGGGTGCTTTTAACAAAGACCGCACGTATACAGTCAAAAAAAGAAGCACTCTGAAAGATAATGGTGGAACCCGTTCAGGAGCAGATCGGCGAGTATATATTTTTTCGAAATATTATCCAGATAAACGATCGGGCCGGGACCGCAGAAAAGGAGATGATCGCAGACGCAAAGCAGCAAGAAAAAGGCAGTCAGAACGCAGATTTAGTCTAGTGGGTGCAAAACCAAAACCTCGCGAAACGTAATTGGTATATATTCAAAACCTTCCCCCCCCTCATCCCACATGTAAACATAGTTGACAGTTTCGATTCTTGAAAACAGTTGCCTAGACCACTTTATTTTCCTTTAAAAAATAATATCAATACATATTAGAAAGTTATGCCTTACTTAGATTCCTCGTCCAAGTTTGAATGCGTTGGCATTCATTTTGCTTCTTTTAGTGGTTGAGGCTCCTTAGATTTCATTTTCCCCGTGAGACAGTAAGAAAACTTTCGCTATAATCTCTGAATTCGATATCACCAGTGCTATTTAGCCGATCCTTCTTTTGAGGCCCGCAAGCATGGAGCCATTTCTGTTAACAAAAAGGAAAAAAGGAGGGTGACATGTATGCAAAAGGCTTGATCACCGGATTAATGATCGCAATTAGCGGTATGATCGGGGTGCTGCACTCACCCGGAATATCAGGCGAAGACGAAAAGGCGCGTCTGGCTCAATTTTACGAAAGCTGCATCGTTAAAAAAATTGAAAAATGTGAATCCCAGGCAGAGATGTTGTACACCTCCAGATCTGTAACGCTGCAGAAATTTGCTGAGCTTAATGCCCAGAAGGCCCAGTTTTTTGACAGTGAAAGAGAGATGCTGGTCAACAAAATGATTCAAAGGCGTCTTGAGCCCAAAAAATACAAAATAGAACACTTTTTAGAAAACCAGTTTTACAGGTCCTTGGCAAAATAATGTCCCGCTGGATGTTCGCGATCTCAAATGAATATCTCCCACGCCGGCGGCGTTCAGAAACGTACAGACACTGTTATCTCCGCCGGCGCCAGCATGCAGCCGACTCTTTTTTTGATCACGTGCAATTCATTGAGCTGTTATACACAGCTCCCGCCAGATAAATGTCTGTTTATCTATATTCTTTGAAGTTGTTGACATTACAATAAATTTTGTTATTTTATCCATGAAAGAAATGGCATGATATTTAGAATTAAATGTCCTTGCTTTGAGCTTTCAGTGTGAACCATGAGCTAATTTTCTATGATCTTATCTTTTCATCCTGTATACGAAGCCGACCAAAACATCATCTGTGCCGGGCGTGAACCTGATGCAAATGATCTGGCGGCCATAACAGCGGCAAATGCGGTAATACTGCCCCAGGGATGCCGCCAATCCCTGTACCAAATGGCCACCGCTAACTGCCGGCATGTCTTTCCCAATTATGCCGCTCGCTTTGATAATCCGGGTAAAATCGGTCAGATACGGCTATTTCAAAAAATCGACATCGCTCATCCGCATACCGAAACATATGCTTCACTGGAAGCTTTCCGTCAGCAATACGGTGAGAATCCAAAAAATATTGCGTTTGAGCTGCCGTGCGTGTTTAAATTTGACTGGGGGGGTGAAGGTGAAACGGTTTACCTGATTCATTCCCAAGAAGATCTCAAAAGCGTCTTGCAAAAAGCCGCTGAATTTGAACGCTCGGGTCAAAAAGGATTTTTACTGCAGGAATATGTGCCCGCGCAAGGCAAGACTCTGCGAGTGGTTGTCATCGGCCAGAGCTTAATTTCATACTGGCGGATTCAGGAAAACACAGACACGTTTAGGTCCAGTGTATCGCAAGGTGCAAGAATTGATGCCACATGGGCACCCGAGCGACAAAATGCCGCCCAGGTATTTGTCAAAAATCTTTGCAACAAAACCGGTATCAACCTGGCCGGCTTTGACGTCATATTTGCGCCGGTCACAGAACACATCAAACCCCTGATGCTAGAAATCAATTATTTTTTCGGCCGCCGTGGCCTGGGCGGCTCGGATGCTTATTATGAAATTTTAAAAAATGAGATCGATAAATGGCTTTCAAAAACTCTAAACAAACAGGTTGGGTGACATCGCAAGAAAGGCAAATTCAGCAGGTGTTTCGTGTTTGGTGTTTAGTTCGAAATTAAGGAAGGTACACCCATCCTTAATAGTGCTAAACACCAAATACTAAACACCAAACACTAAACACCAAATACCAAATACAAAACACTCTTTTTAAAAGTTGTCATGAAAAAGAAGAAACCTCTGAAACCCTTCGCCTATGATCTGGAAGAATCGGATCTAAAGCGCGAACGCCGCAAAGCCCGGGATCTGAGAGAATCCCAGTGGTGGAAGCGCCGGGTGGCCAAAGGCAAATGCTACTACTGCGGCAGCGCAACGTCACCCAAAGAGCTGACCATGGACCACATCGTGCCGATTGCGCGCGGCGGCCAAAGCACCCGCGGCAATGTGGTCCCCTGCTGTAAAACCTGCAACACCGCGAAAAAGCAACTCCTGCCAATGGAATGGGAGGCCTACCTTAACAAACTCACCTCAAAATCATCCTAAATCCCATTATTCGTTTTTATAAGATCAGAATCTGCAGTATATACCCGAAATTGAGTGTTAAGAAACGCCATCCCGTTTGGATGGATGTATTTTTTATGGCTCTTGCGAAAAAATGAAATCCTTTGCCGGATGATTCATTTATTTAGCAAGATTCAGAGC
>JASFEV010000025.1:0-25157 GCA_050124655.1 Desulfobacterales bacterium | reverse complement strand
CCAAGGCTTCGGCTGGCAGGCCATCCTTTGAAATGCAACGATTTATAAATATTGAATAATGTTTTTAATATAAGAGGCGAAGGCTGCCCGCCGTAGCCTTGGCGAAGGAGGGCTTAATCGAAATTTGCCCTGTTTTTTCATAAAAATCATAATCGTCTAACATTGTATGACATACGTTTACCTGATACAAAGTATAGCTTTCCCTGACCAAAAGTATATCGGGCGCTCCTCCAATTTAAAAAAACGTCTTGATGCTCACAATGAGGGTCGCTCACCACATACGTCAAAATTTAAACCCTGGAAATTAGTCAGCTACATTGCTTTTGCGGATGAGTCTAAAGCTTATGAGTTTGAGTCTTACCTAAAGTCGGGATCAGGGCGAGCCTTCGCCAATAAACGATTATGGTAATTCCAATCTGTTCGTTTTCAAAGACAAGTCCCGTGTCCTTTCGTTCGGCATGATAGGTCGTTTTTCGGCCTGAAATACTGTTTTGAAGCTTCGAAGTGTCGTTTTCCGGATTGGGCTGTTCGGAGTTCCCGTTCGAATATCAGTATATCACAGACGTCCCCATTGCCCTGCAAAAGGACATTACCGGACAGGCAATCACGCACTTGCCACCTCTTTTCAGCTGTAATTCTGATTGACAAAACCCACGATTATGATACAGTTTACTTAAATGCCAACCAGCTTCAACACCATGAACTAAAACCAAGAGATGGCTGCTTAAAGCCTCCAAAGGTTAAATTTGAAAAAAGCGTTGCTGGATGTGGCATTTATCGGGCTTCTCCGGTGTTCGTGTATACGGCATTACGAGGAGTCTTTTTTTGTTGGCATTGCTGGTTTTTCATAATTTACCACCCCTTTCTACCAATTTCTTTGACTCTCTTATTTAATCCCCAGCTTGCTCGCCAAAACTATCAATATTACCTCGCATTTTAAACTTCATAAACTAATTTCTAAATTGTTCAATTTACAACTGCTGGAATTACTGTGAAGCAGTAGATGTAGTGCGCGTATTAGAGGGAGTTGGGTTATCCAGATATCTAAATGATATCTCAGCCACATAATTATAATCCGAGATACTGATATGTTGGAAACCTCAAGTTTTAAATTTGATTGTAAGCCTATAATATAAAGCAACTATAAAAGGGTTGACATTTGCAGTCTATTTAATAGAATGCCCCCTTCGGTGCTGCGGATGCTGAACTGTCTTATCTGATCGGATATCGCACCAAAAGGGGTGGCTTTTCAGAGCCACCCTTTTCATTTTTGAGTCCATAGCTGTTTGGTATTGAATTGGATTTTTTCTTCGAGCTCAATTTTATCTTCTTCTCTTTTTTTGAGAAGAATCCTGAGAGCCGAATTCATTTCTTCAAGCTCATGCCTCTTATCTTTGAGTTCCTGCTCCCGGGCCTGAAGTGAGTTCCGGGCCCGCTTGCTTTCCCGCGGATTTTTTTAAGGATCTGCTTAGCATCTTTGGGCTCGATTGGGCGGGGTAATGAATTGCAATTTTTCAAAAAATATTGACTATGAGGGTAATTTCTTTTTTTGCTCCATTTTCTACGATAGTGTTTTTTCATACTGTCCTCCTTTCATAAATAAGCTCGCTATCAATTAAGGTTGCCTAATTTCCAATCTAAAAAGCCTGCACAAAATAACAAAATTGCGAAAACTTGCAAGTAGGGCTATTTAAACAAGCAACAAAATGTATTTTCAAACTTGCCTAAATATATTTACTTGACAAAACTTGCAAGTTAGTTTATTTAGTCAAGTTATGAAAGGTTCAATTGAAAAACAAGCAATGGCGGAAGTCCCCGGTATTCTCGCAAACTTTCTTGAGTTACCGGAAAACGATGTGAATGTTGTTCCCCAACAGGGTAAAATCGGTCCGGACTTTTCGGTGAAAGCTTCCGGGTACCATTTCCTGGTAGAGTGCAAGGGCACAGCCGCTAGAGCCCCATTGCTAATGGCCTTACGGCAGTTCTCAGAAATCAAGGATTCATTTAAAAAGGAAGCCATTCCTTTGATAGTAGTGCCTTACATGGGTAAATCAGGGATGGATTTTTGTCAGGAACACGATTTGTCCTGGGTTGATCTTTCGGGCAATGCCCACATCAAAGCTCCAAGGCTCTTGATTCACGTCGAAGGCCGGAAAAACCGATTTAAAAGTGTTGGTAGACCGGCTAATGTATTTGCACCAAAAAGTGCTCGAATTGTGAGACTTCTGCTCATTGAGTCAGGAAAAGCCTACAATCAGCGCGAGATTTCGCAGATAACAGGTCTGGATGAAGGTCATACCAGCAGAATTGTCCGTAGACTGGAAGAAATCAACCTGATCGATAGAGATGAGCAAGGATATTTGAGGCCGTCGGATCCGAATCAGCTTCTTGATGCCTGGCTTGAGACTTACGATTTTTCCAGGCATCAAATCATCAAAGGACATGTTGCAGCCCGATCGGGCGAGGAGCACCTCAAACGGATGTCCCAGATCCTGGCCGAACATAAAATCGATTACGCGGCAACTGGATTAGCAGGTGCCTGGCTATACACCCATTTTGCTATGTTCCGTTTAGCTACAATCTTTCTAGCCGATCCGCCTAGAAAAAATATTTTCGATCTGCTTCATTTTCGGGAGGATGATCGCGGCGCCAATACCTGGTTGGTTGTTCCCAATGATAAAGGGGTTTTTTATGGATCATCATCCCACAACAATATTGTATGTGTCCACCCAGTACAGATATACCTTGATCTCAAGGGACATCCGGAAAGATCGAAAGAAGCAGCTGCAATGATTCGCCAGGAAAGCTTAAACTGGGGGCGGGATGACTGAAAAACCATTATTTGCCACTGATTATAAAAGAGAAGATTTAGAGTTGGTGCGCCAAACCTGCCTCTATGTTGCCACGAAACTCGGCGATCTTTTAGATGATCTTGTGGTCGTCGGTGGACTGGTTCCGTCGCTTCTAATTCCGGATGAATCGCTGCCTGCAGGCGAAGATGTCCATATTGGAACCACAGACCTGGATCTGGGTCTTTCTTTAGCCATCCTTGATACCAAACGATATGAGGATCTCTCACTTAGACTTAACAGAGCCGATTTTAAACCTGACGAAAACGAAGAAGGCAATCCTACATTGCAACGATGGAAGATTACCCCCTCTGCTGGTTTGAAGGTAACTTTAGATTTTTTAATTCCGCCAAGCCTTGCAGCTGATAAAGGAGGGGATCTGCGCCATATTCAAAAAGATCTTGCAGCTGTCATAACGCCAGGTCTTCGCTTGGCCTTTTGGGATAAACAGAAGGTTTCTTTGAAGGGTGTCACACTGTTAGGTGAAAAGGCGAACCGTGATATTTGGGTGTGTGGCCCGGGTGCATTTGTCGTGCTGAAAGCACTGGCTTTTGATCAGAGGGGTGAAAACAAAGACGCGTATGATCTTTATTTTGTGATCCGTAATTATGGCAGGGGCATCGAGGACGTCTGCAGATGTCTTAGCCCCTTGCTTGAGGAGGTGGAAACAAAAAAGGCGCTTGCAATATTAAATCGCGATTTTTTGGAACCGGATGGCATCGGCCCAAGCCGTGTCGCCTGGTTCCAATATAGAGGGCCGAATGCTGACCTTCAGGCGGATGTTGCCGGTTATGTTAAGGAACTGTTAAGCAAATGCGAATAATGGACATCGTTTCAGAATTCATTCGGGATCTGTTATGAGCAAAAATGACTATCGAATAACAGTAATTGCCGATGATCGTGAAAGAAAAAGCGAAGTTATTCAGTTTCTGTCGGAAATGAAAAATGTTTCGGTAGGTATTAAGCGCCTTTCTATTGGAGATTACCTTGTTGATAATCGGCTGGTATTTGAGAGAAAGACGCTGAATGACTTTGCGTTATCCATTATTGACGGTAGACTTTTCAGCCAGGCGATACGGTTGGTTAGCTCAAAATATAACAGTGTGTTGATATTAGAAGGTACTGGGAAAGAGTTGACCGAAACAGGTATTCGCAGAGAGGCAATGCAGGGTGCTCTAATTACTGCTAGTATAGTTTTAGGAGTACCTGTTTTGCGATCCAAAAGTCCTTATGAATCTGCACATTTGATTTTATATACAGCACGGCAGGTCAAATCCTTTGCCAGAGGGGCGGTTCAAAGACACGGCAGCCGGCCGAAAGGTAAGCGTAAGAAACAGCTTTTCATTTTACAGGGCCTGCCGGGTGTCGGCAGCGAGAGAGCGGCCCGATTGCTGGATGAATTTGGAAGTGTGGAGGCCGTCGTAACAGCAACCAGTGAAGAATTGCAATCTGTTAAAGGCATTGGCAATAGTATTGCTGCGAGGATTAAATGGGCAGTAAAGGAAGAAATACAGTCTTACGGAGTCTTTGATGAATTTCCAATTTGAAACGCGGTTCATCGTCGGCCACTGTTTCAGGTATTAATAAAAAATATCCTCCTGGTCATCTGCAAAATCATCATCGTCCGAATGCCAGAGTTCACCTTTGAGCTGCTCATAGACGTTAAAGACAATCGGGCAAATAGAACAATTCTCCACGACACCCCATAATCTGAAAACAAATTCTTTCTTATGCAGATGGGGAAATGATTTACAATCTTTTGGACGATGCGTATAAATTGAACATAAATTGTTTTTCAAAAACGGGCAGGGTTTTTCTTTGAAAACAAAGTTTCCCTCCTCTTTGCCGAATTTCAGATACTTCTTTTTGAACTTAGACTCTGAAACCCGCAAGCTTTCGCAGCATTTATTGATATCTTCCTGATCAAGGAGAGGCTGGACTTCTTTGCAGCAGTTTGCACATATTGTACAATCGATTTCGGAAGATATTTTTTGGCTAAGTTCGTGGACGATCGCATCCATTTCTTCGATAGTCGCATCATATCCCTTCAAGAATGACCGGAAATTCCAATTCTCTTCATCATTTTTCTCAGATAATTCTTTTATTATATTTAAATCAATCTCGAGCTTCATAATCGCTTTGAATGCAATCAAATGTTGAAATCTCATGGCTGTACAATTTTTTGCATATTTAAAAATAAGTGTCAAATGGTCGAGCAGTAAACATAGGTTGTCGTCATTTTGGAAAATGATCAGGTAAATCTTGAAGATTGAGATGAGAAAAATTTTACTATTTGCTTTAAAATGAAACCAGTTTACAGGCAAAAAAGTTGTTCACATGTTGTTCAGCGAAAAATTAATATATTGAAATTATTGGTAATATTTCGCAGGAGCGCAGGTTCGACTCCCGCCGCCTCCACCAGCCTTCGCTCGGAGCACCGCGGAGAGTGAAGGCTGCCGCGACGTAGCCCGTCCGCCTTCGTTTGAAAAGCTACGGCGCGACAGGCCAGGGCGAAGTCGGGCTTTCAATTGGTAGCTTCTAATCCTCCAACAAAGTAAAGATCCCCACACAGCTAAATACAAACCCTGGGAAATAAAAACCGCCATCGCATTTACCGATCGTCATAAGGCTCTTGATTTTGAACGCTATCTAAAATCGCCCTCCGGTCGTGCATTTGCAAAAAAGCGCTTATAGCATCCTAAGTTTCAATTGGTAATTTACACCTAAAATCCCACTCCGGCAAAGCTTTCGCCAACAATCACTTATGGTAATCAAAATCCGCAGATTCCCCAAAAGTCGCCCAACATCGAATCAGAATCGCCAGGCATAATTCACAATTCAAGATTTGAACCTTATGAAACATTGGTGCGCTTTTAATAATTTTACTTGACATTATGCATTTCAAATGCATAATTTTGACTAAGGAGATTGTGCATGAGCCAAACCTATATTGAGAGATCTTTGGAACCAGTTCTTAAGAAGGCTGCCGCTGAATTTCCCGCAGTGGTCCTGACCGGGCCACGGCAGTCCGGTAAGACAACGCTTTTCCAAAAACTTTTCGGAAAAAGTTACCAGTATGTTTCTTTAGAGCCGCCTGACGTGCGTGCGTCTGCAATCGAAGATCCGCGCAGTTTCCTCGAGCTACATCCGTCTCCTGTGATATTCGATGAGGTGCAATACGCACCCGACCTACTTCCCTATATAAAGGAAAAGATCGATGCCGCAAGGGACAAGAGCGGTCAGTACCTGCTGACAGGATCACAAAACCTTTTGCTCATGGAACGAGTAACTGAGTCTCTCGCCGGTCGTGCTGCGATGTTGAGACTTCTGCCGCTTTCGCAACGAGAGGCAGAGCGACAACCAACGGCACCCCTGCCGTGGGAGTCCAAACGGTCTTCTTTTAAGGCATCAAAATCCTCGTATCGTGAACTTTGGAAAGGATTTCTTCGGGGCAGCTACCCGGAGCTGAAGGCACATCCTAAGCGTGATGTCAATCTCTGGCATGCGAGTTACGTTCAAACATATCTCGAGCGGGATGTGCGCACACTCCGACAGGTCGGCGATCTGAATCAATTCCAGAGCTTTCTTAGAGCGTTGGCTGCCCGGAGTGCCCAGCTCTTGAATATAACCGATCTCGCACGAGATCTCGGTGTTGCTGTAAACACGGCCAAGGCATGGCTCTCTGTTTTGGAGGCTACCTATCAGGTGACCGTGCTGCGTCCTTATTTCGCCAATGTCGGAAAAAGGCTCGTCAAAACACCGAAAGTTTACTTCACGGATGTAGGTACACTCTGCTATTTCGCTGGCCTAAAGGATCCAGTTCATGCAGCTTCAGGCCCCATGGGCGGTGCGATCATGGAAACCGCGGTCCTCTCCGAAATTATAAAGACTTTAACACATCGTGGGATCGATCCACAGGTCTACTTCTGGAGGACAGTTGCCGGTACAGAAGTGGATATTGTGGTGGAAGCCGGAGCAAAGCTTGTGCCCATCGAGGTAAAGCTCTCAGCCACGCCGCGTTCGGCAATGGCTTCCGCATTGAAAATATTCCAGAGAGATTTTGGAGAAAAAGCGTTGGAAGGATATGTTGTACACCCCGGAGATATTACTCTTTCTCTTGGTTCAGGTATAACGGCCCTTCCATTTTCTGAACTGTAAATTGGCTCACAGGTTTTCCTAAATTCGTTATACAGGCAAACTCATCATCGCCCGAATGCCAGAGTACACCTTTAAGCTGTTCATAGACATTAATCCTCATTAGCCTCCAAAGCTCTGCGACCTATTGGCTTGCACCCTCTTTCAAAAAGTATCTGAAATCCCATTCCGGTCGTGCATTTGCAAAAAAGCGCTTGTAATTGCCTAATTTTCCGTTAGCGCTCATTAACCAAAAACCCACTCCGGACACGCTTTCGCCAAAAAACTTTTATGGTAATTTTAATCTGTTCGTTTTCCGTCCTGAGTGGTTTACCGCGCCGAAGCTTGATAAAGCGAAGGCGAGTCGTCCTTTTTGTTTTCGGGCTTTAAAAGCTGCCGGGCTTTTAGAATTGACACAAATCATGAAACGTGCCAATGAAAGTACATGTCACCTTTCACTTTAACCTCATATCCTGATGCGTCCAAATCGCTTGTTTTAAGCCAATCGGAGATCGGAAGAAAATGAACACGAAGAGCTTTTATTTTTCGATTTTTTTCATTGTTGTTTTATTAGCGGGCTTTAGCCTTTCGGATGGAGCCGGCGATCAAACTCTCAGTGCCAGGGAACAACTGGGCAAATCAATATTTTTTGATAAGCAATTATCGCTTAAGCGCAATCAATCCTGTGCCACCTGTCACGATCCTGAGGCCGGTTGGACCGGTCCCGACTCTGCCGTAAATGCCCGGGAAGCGGTTTATGAAGGCTCTGTTCACGGCCTCAGTGGCAACCGCAAACCGCCAAGCGCAGCCTATGCAGCAACACACCCCAAGCTTCACCTTTTTACAGACACAGAAGAAAACGAGCAACTGTTTGTCGGCGGCAATTTTTGGGATGGCAGGGCCACAGGAGAAGAGCTGGGCAATCCCGTAGCCGATCAGGCCAAGGGACCTTTTCTTAACCCGGTAGAACAGGCCCTACCGGATATGCTATGCGTAGTTTACCGCGTTTGCAACCCCGTTACACCCTATCCGGTATCGTTCGAGGAGGTCTGGGGAGACGGTGTTTGTGAAATAAGCTGGCCGGAAAATTTGGACAAAATGTGCGCGCAAAAAGAAATTTCAATACAGCTGCCCGACAGGGAAATGGAGAAAGTCAGTAAGGTATTTGATAAAATCGCCTTGTCGATTGCAGCCTTTGAAGCGTCAAAAGAAGTTAATCCCTTTTCTTCCAAATTTGATAAGTATATGAAAGGCGAGGCAACACTGACTGATATAGAACAGACCGGTTTTGATCTGTTTAAAAATAAAGGCAAGTGTGCCGAGTGTCATGTTCTGGATCCGGGCCCCGGCGATACGCCACCCCTTTTTACGGATTTTACGTATGATAACCTGGGGATTCCTAAAAATCTTGAAAATCCCTTTTATACTATGCCTTTAGAGGTTAATTCCCAAGGGCGCCACTGGGTGGATAACGGTCTCGGCGGCTTTTTGCAGACCCGGCCCGATTTCAGGGAACACTGGCTGGAAAACATTGGAAAGCACAAAGTTCCGACACTTCGTAACATTGATAAACGGCCGCATCCTGATTTCGTGAAATCTTACGGGCATAACGGCTATTTTAAAGATCTAAAACAGATTGTCCATTTTTACAATACGCGGGACACTCTGGGCATCTGCTGGGGCGCTGATGGGGAGATCGAGGGAGAAACCTGCTGGCCCCCGCCGGAGGTAACCCTCAACGTCAATTTAGATGAACTGGGAGATCTTAAGCTCACGGAAGCCGAAGAGGATGCGATTGTAGCATTCTTAAAAACATTGACCGACGGCCACGTTGAATAGGCAAACAGCAAAGAGAGATAAAAACCACTGGTTAGTTGATTTGGGAGTGGCCCGAATTAGAGGAGAAATGGAACCTTTAAAGAACCTAAGAAAAAGATAGCAACCGACAAATCACCGCCACAATCACGATCAATCAATCCTCACTACCGGATAAAAATCCGCATCAAATAAAAACCGCCATCGCATTTACCGATCGTCATAAGGCTCTTGATTTTGAACGCTGTCTAAAATCGCCCTCCGGTCGTGCATTTGCCGAAAAGCGCCTGTAGCCCCACTCCGGAAAAGCCTTCGCCAACAAAAGGCTTTGGTAAAGGTCAGGTCTACGGTTGTTCAGAAGTTTATCAGCACCCTCGATTTAATGGTTTAAAGAATATGAGGGGCGACCGTGGAATCTTTTTGTAATTCAGTTACCGCGGCGAGCCACCGCGAGGCTTACCCCGGCAATGATCATTAGTCCTGTTTTCGATATGCGAAGCCTTTCTGATGACGTAAAATAATAGTTTGCTTATCCCTCATTTTCTAATTGAAAAAAATTAAGCCAAAAACCTGGTCCCGTCACCCCCCAGGATGGACAAAGAGCTTGCTTTTTGCTATGGGGCGTGTTGAATGCCTTCGCCATTTTCATCATGAACAGGTCTAAAATGAATATTGAGATGCCCATCATTCAACTTGCAGAGCCGTCACATGCCGCATCACTTGCGAAGCTAGCCGAAAAAACCTTCAGGGATGCTTTTGCCCAATTCATTGACAAGGATAATTTTGAAGACTACGTGGCACGTTCGTTTACTGAAAATCAGATCAGATCCGAACTCCTTGACCGTGCGGCTACTTTTTTTATTGCCAGGTTAGAGGATAAATGGGTGGGGTATGCTAAACTTTATCAGAGCCCGCCGCCTGATTGCATTAAGCAATTGCCGTCCGTTGAGCTTGCCAGACTTTATTCCAGGCAGCAATATTTGGGCCGCGGCATTGGTACGGCCCTGGTGGAAACCTGTGTGAACTATGCCCTCAGCAGATCTTTTAAATCAATCTGGTTGGGCAGCTGGCAGGAAAACCACAGGGCAAATGCATTTTACACCAAACTGCGGTTTGAAATTTTCGGCACGAAAACCTTTGCTGTGGGATCCGATATCCAGGATGATTACATTTTTGCCAGACCGATCTTGTAGAAAAAGGGGAACGTCTGTTGTCTTGCTTCTTCTACGAGAACCTGGACCTGCCCCTTTTGCGCTATAGAGAAAAGCGGAGTTTTTAGAAGGCGCGGTCATTTTTACTCGAGGACGTGGATGTTTTTGCGGGCGCAAATGTCTTTGAGGACCTTTGGCCATACCGTTACACTCACCTCACCCAGATGGGCCGTGCGCAGCAGGTACATGTAAGTCCTGGATTGCCCGATGCCGCCGCCGATGCTCAATGGAATCTCATCGTTGATCAGGGCCTGGTGGTAGGGCAGGCTGAGAAAATCTTCCTGGCCCGACATCTTCAGTTGAACCTTGAGCGTCTCTTTGGTGACCCGGACGCCCATCGAGGTCAGCTCGTGGCGCCGTTTGGTGACCGGATTCCACACCAGGATGTCTCCGTTCAACCCGTGGTACTGCTCACCGTCTTTGACGATGGTTTGCGTGACCCAGTCGTCGTAATCGGCTGCGCGCATTTCGTGCGGGTAACCGTCTTTCAGCGGCCAGCCGATGCCGATGATAAAAAGCGCCGGGGCGTGCTCCATCAGGGTGCGGGTCTCCCGTTGTTTGCGCGGCAGATCCGGATACATGTTGAGCATGTCTTCGGCATGTATGAAGGTGAGTTTTTCGGGGATAGCGGGGTATTTGGACGACTTGAGCTGTGGGAACATCTCCTGGGCCATTTGACCGGATTCCCATATCACCTTCCAGATCTTTGAGACAATGTCTTTGAGAAAATCCAGGGTGCGGTCTTCGGCGCTGATCACGCGCTCCCAATCCCATTGATCAACATAGGAGCTATGATCGTGGTCTAAAAAGTAGTCTTTGCGCACGGCTTTCATGTCGGTGCAGATGCCTTCGCCCATCTGGCAGTCAAACATTTTCAGTGCCATGCGTTTCCACTTCGTGGCCGCCTGAACCACCTGGGCGGTAATGGGCTTATCGAGCCCCAGGCCGCACGGAAATTCCACCGGGGTGCGCGAGCCATCGCGGTCCAGGTAATCATTGACGCCGCTGTCGCGGTCGACGATCAAGGGAACCTGGACCATTTGCAGGTTGAGCGCCTTGCATAGGTTTTCCTCGATATAGTTTTTGATGGCAAAGACGGCTTTCATGGTTTCCATCGGGGACAACAGGGGCTCGTAGTCGTCGGGAAGTTCTTTTTCTAAATCGTTATAGTTGCCGATCCCGGGGCCGGCCAGGTCTGCTGTTTTGTCTGCCATGGATGTCCTCCTCATTTTAGGTGATGGTTGTTGCCCAATCCTGCCGGGGGCTCAGTTCCGGGTCATCCCGGTCTGTATCATACTTAATCCTGAAGCTTTGCTCTTACGATCTTGCGTATTCGCTTTATCAAACTACGCCATGACAAATCGTCGCGACAAGACGGTGCTCAAAGCAGGGCAGGGCGTCTGTAGTGCCATCTAATAGCTGATCGCTGGGCTCTGGGCCCAAAGGATTCAAAAATAACTTGGCTATGCTGTCATCTTAGCACAGATTAGGCAGGTTATCATCGACTATATTTTTAACATCAGGTTAAATGGTTAAATCGTCGATTCTTTAAATAGTAGAAAACCAGTGCTGGACGGTTTTCTCAGCGGTGCGGCGCGTCAGGTGCAGGTGTGCTGCTCAGTCATTGGACTGCATGCAGACAAGCAATCCTTGTTGTCAGAAAGCACCCACCCGGGGTATTCAGCCATCGATGTTATCGATCTAAAGAGCCGATTGGAAAGCCATACGAAACAATACCTTTACGTTCCATTCTAAAAGCATTACTATCTAGCCAACGCTAAAAATGGTGCCTAACCCGGTACATGACTTTAACGATAATGTCCATTCAAAGAAAGAATCGACCAATGGAAACTCCAGCATTTCATAACGCCCTGGCGTTCATATTGCGCTGGGAGGGCGGTTTCGTCGACGATCCGGATGATCCCGGTGGACGAACCAACAAGGGCATCACCCAAAATACCTACAACCGCTGGCGGCAGAAACATGGGCTTGGCCAAGCCGATGTACTTCATATCGACCCTAAAGAAGTCGATCAGATATATGTCGAAGGCTATTGGGAGCCGCCCCATTGCCCGGAACTGGCACGGTATCTTGATTTGATACAATTTGATACGGCTGTCAATATGGGCGTGCGGCGTGCGGTCATGATTTTGCAGGAAGGACTCGGCTGCAAAGCTGACGGCCAGTTTGGCCCGATTACCGCTAAAGCCGCTCATCATTGTGATCCGGATGCCGTCATGAAGGTTTATTGCGACATCCGCGAAGGCTTTTACCGCCGCCTGGTCGAGCGCAAACCCAGATTAAAGAAATTTCTAAGGGGTTGGCTCAATCGCCTGAACGCGCTGCGTGCCGAAGTTGGACTTATAGAATTGGAGTCAGACTTTGGTATTGATTTCGGTGACGCCAGCTACATCGCCAAAGTACCCGATCTGGCTGAAGGCGAACCGCTGGAACCCTGGCGTTAGCAAAGGCATGCAGCAACGGACAAAGGTTTCTTCAGTTGGCTGGTTAACGTCGCTGGTTGAGCGGTAAGACGGCATCAGGAACCACACTCTAAGGGCGGCGGAATGGCTGGAGTTACCATTTTAGGATGTCATTTTTATTGGGCCAGATAACCACCATTGACCACAACGACTGATCCAGTGGTGGTGCTGGCGGCCTGCAAAGTGAGGTACAGGTCAGTGCCGGTGATTTCAGAGGGCTTTTTGAATCCGGCACTGAAGCGATTTTTGATCCGGATAGCCCATGACGGGCTCGCGGCAGTCCACATCGGTGAGTCGATTGGCGTTGGCTTCCCCAGCCCATCCGTGGGGCGCCAGCACGATCCCTTCGGCCACCCGCTCATCGACACTGGCCTTCATTTGGACCCGGCCGCGGTTGGTTTCGACCACCACCGCCTCACCGTCGGCAATGCCGTATTTTTCAGCTGTTTGGGGTCCGATCTCAGCCAGGGGTTCCGGGGAAAGCTTGCGCAACGCTTCGACCTCGTGATGCTGGCTGTGGGTATAATACAGGTTGCGGTTGCCCACCGATAGGATCAACGGGTATTTTTTTAGAAATGACGGCTCCCCGCGAACCGGACCCCTTTCCGGTTCCAGGTAGGAGGGTAGAGGACTGAAACCCACCTTTTCCAGTTCGTCGCTATAGATCTCAATCTTGCCGGAAGGGGTGCGAAACAGCCCGTCAGGGATCGTGTATTTCTTTTCAGCGTAATAATCCCCTTGCGGTTTTTCGTTGATCAGGTAGTCAAAGGATAGGCCGCTGGGCGCAAGCATGAAAGACACAAATTCTTCTTCGGATTTCCACGGAAAGCTTTCGCTCAGGTCTAGCCGGTTGGCGAGCTCCGTTAAAAAGCGCCATTCCGACCAGCTCTCATGGAGCGGTTCGATGCATTTTTTGCGGAGCATCAAAAAAGGCAGGCAATGGCAGACGTTGTAGGTATAGGCAATGCCCCATTTTTCCAGATGCGAGCAGGCCGGCAGCACGTAGTGGGCGATCCGGGCGGTATCGGTTAAAAACAAATCGTGAACCACCAGCAGGTCAAGTCTTTCAAAAGCCGCCTTGAAGGCATGGCTGTCGGGCATGGATATCAGCGGGTTTCCACCGATAACCATAAAAGCCTTGAGTTTTTCGGGAATGCTTTCAGGGATCAGCGTCACCACACCGTAGGGCGCCTTGCGGCCCCACAGCTCGTAAAACAACGGATACTGGTCTCCGCCCAGGGGCATGCCTTCCACACTGTATCCCGGATGTCCGAAGCGCGGCGGCGGGCTGGTCACCCAGCCGCCGGGGATGTTGATGTTGCCTGTTATGGTTTGCAGAACTGCAAAGGCCCGGCTGTTTTGGGTGCCGTTGGCGGTCTGATCCTGGGTGCAGGTGCCCTGAAAGATGCTGGCCCCTCTGGTGCTGGCGAAAAGCCTGGCCAGCGCGCGGATATCGTCGGCTGCAATCCAGGTGACCTCCGCTGCCCATTCGGGCGTGTAAGGTTCCACATGGGGCACCAATTTGTCAAATCCGGTGGTGTATTTTTCCACAAAGTCACGGTCATACAGATCTTCGGCAATGATCACGTTCATCAGGGCCAGCGCCAGGGCGCCATCAGAGCCCGGTCGAATGCGCAGGTACCTATCGGCCTTGTCGGCCAGCGGGATCCGCTTGGGGTCGATGACCACCAGTTTGGCCCCTTTTTTCATGTTCTTTTTCATAAAAAATTTAAGCGGAAAATCGGACTGATCGGGATTGTGCCCCCAGAGGATATATAGGTTGGTGTCGGGCTCTTCGGTGGGGTAGCGGCCAAAGGTCAACTGGCGGGTGCGAATGCGCATGCGGTAGCAGATACTTTCCACCGAGAAAAAATTCGGGGAACCGAAACCCGAACGAAGCAAATGCACCAGAGTTGACATCTCCAGGTTTTCAACACCGATCGAACCGCAGAAAAAACCGAAAACTTGCGGGCCGAACTCGCTTTTCAGGCCGGTGAGTTTCTCAGCAATCTCGTCTAAGGCCTGCTCCCAGCTGATTTCCTCGAGTCCGCCATTGTTGCGCTTGAGCGGGTGTTTGAGCCGGTTGGGGCTGTAAATGACATCCAGCGCGTTGGCGCCTTTGGGGCATAAGCGGCCCTTGTTCAGCGGGTGGGATTCCAGGCCTCTAATTTTGACGGCCTTGCCGTCTTCCACCGTCACTTTGGTCCCGCAGCTGTGATAACAGAGGGTGCAATCGGTAAAGATCTCTTTTCTTTCGGTCATAGCACTCTCCTTCAAAATGAGGAGGTTATCAAAGCGCCCGGACTTGTGCCGGTCGGAAGCCTCCCTTCGAGAGCCTCAGGGTCTAAAGACAAGGCCGGTCGAGGTCACTATCTCAAAAGAAGGGATTTTTGGGAAGCTTTTTTAAAAGCCGCAACCAATGGAAAAAGGATTTTAATGAGACTGCGATTTTGCTTTAACCTTTCTGACGATTTTTCTTTCTTCTTCCGGCATCGTCGGCGGCGCAGGCTCACCGGTTATCTGATCCACCGCACCGAAGCGAGGGGGACATACCTCAAAACAGGTGCCGCATTTTATGCATTGATCCTGGTCGATGACATGGATCAGGTTCTTGCCGCCCGAGATGGCCTCCACCGGGCAGCGTTTACGGCAAATCATACAGGCCTGGCACTTATCCGGGTTGATATAATAGGAGACGACTTCTGTGAACAGCTTGTCGATCTCCTCACTGGTGAACAATTGCTCATATTCTGCTTCGCTTTCTAAACGTGACTGCAATTTTTTTTCTTTCGCAATCTTAATATAGGGGACCAGCTTGCGAATTTCAGCAAGCTTGGATCTTAATTCATCTTCGTCGACGTCCTCGCTTTTGCCGAGCGGCCCCAGCTCTCTTATGCGCTGGCTAAAATCGTCGACCACTTCGGTAAAAATGTTTCCCTCGCCGGAAGACATGAATTCGATCCTGAGTCTTTCCGGGTTCAGCCCCACATACGCCAATATTTTTTTGCACAGGAGCACCATATTGAGGGCGTCGTAGTTTCCATGGGTAATATAGTTGCATTCGTTCAGCCGGCAACCGCCAATAAACACCCCATCCATTCCATTCCAGAAGGCTCTGAGCACAAACTCCAGGTCGACCCTGCCGGAACACATGACGCGAATCAACCTGATTTCAGTCGAATATTGTAGTCTGGAAACTCCAGCCATGTCTGCAGCGCCGTATGCTCACCAGTGGCAGACGAAACCCAATATTTTCGGCTTAAGCTTAAGTGCTGCACTCATTTAGCTTTACTCCTTTGTCGGTGTCCATTTGGATACAGAGTTATCTGTTATTTGTTATTGGTTATTGGTTTAGATGGAATAAAATCTAATTCTGTTTCCTATTTCATAAACTTAAATACTGATTTTTTTATTGTTTTCTAATAACAATTAACAAATAACGAATAACACTTACATGATTGAGCGTTTCGCGCTCAATCAGGCCTCGGCCGCCGCATCGATCTGGCACAGAAGGTCTTCATCGGTAAAATGCTTTAGATAAATCGCCCCTGTGGGACATTTTGCGTTGCAGAGGCCGTCTCCTTTGCACAAAACAGGGTTGACGACAGCCTTGGGGCCCTGTCTTGACTTGCGAAATTCGATGGCGCCATAGGTACAGGCATCGATACAGGCGCCGCACCCCATACAGGTCTTTTCATTGACCTCGCAAACAGAGCCGGAGACGGTGACGGTATCATGGGAAAGAAGCGTCAGAGCCCGGCTGGCAGCGCCATAGGCCTGGTTGATCGCTTCCGGTATATGCTTGGGATAATGCGCCATGCCGCACAGATAAACGCCTTCGGTGCCAAACTCAACCGGTCTGAGTTTGACATGGGCTTCTTTGAAAAACTCATCCGGCCCAAGAGAGACTTTGAATTGTTGGGCCAATTCCCGGTTTCCTGCAGGGGGAATGACAGCAGCCGCCAGCGACAGATAATCGGCATCGATGGCCAGCTCCTGGCCTAAAATGGGATCGGTCACTGCCACCCGCAAAACCGGCCGGCCCTCATATTCGGCGGCTTCGACCCGAGGTTTATTGTCCGGCTCCCAGCGAATGAAGCGTACATCATTATCCGACGCTTCACGATAATAATCTTCGGCGAAACCATAGGTTCTGATATCCCTGAAGAGAATATAGATATCCATCTGAGGATTTAATCTTTTTAGCTTCAAAGCATTTTTTATCGACTGGTTGCAGCATATGCGGGCGCAGTAATTTCGATCTTCCTGTCGGCAGCCGACACACTGGATCATCACCAGGCTGCGAGCGTGAATCAGCTTTTCATCTGCATTGATGATGCGATCCTCAAGCTCGAGGTTGGTCATTACGCGCTCATCTTCGCCGTAAAGGTATTCGGTCGGCTGGTATACATCCGCACCAACAGCGATGATCGCGGCGCCATGTTTGATCTCGTATTCTCCCCTGTCGGATTTGACCTTTGTGGCAAAGTTGCCGACATAACCGGTCGCCTCGGTGATGACGGCATCGGTATAAACGTATATCGAGGGGTGCTGATAAACCTGGCGCATCAGATCATGCAAATAGGTTTGCACGTCCATGCCATCCAGCGTGTAATGGATTTTTCTGGCCGTGCCCCCCAGCTCCGAATCCTTTTCCAGCAGGTAAACCTCATGTCCCTGGTTGGCGATCGAGAGGGCGCAGGTCATGCCGGCGATGCCGCCGCCAACGACCAGAGCCGCCCGGTTGACGGGCAGATCGATTTCCTGCAGTGGCTGTAAATGGCAGGCGCGCGCAACCGACATGCGGGTGATATCTTTGGCTTTTTGGGTGGCATCTTCGGGTTCTTTGGAGTGGATCCAGGAGCAATGCTCCCGGATATTGGCCATTTCAAAGTAATATTGATTGATCCCCGCCTCCCGCAGGGTGTCCCGGAATAACGGTTCCAGTGTTCTGGGAGAGCAGGCCGCCACGACCACCCGGTTGAGCCCTTCTTCCTTGACAGTTTCCGTTATGGACTCGGCCGAATCCGTGGCACATGAAAACAGCTGTTCGGTGGCGTAGACGACGTTGTCCAGGGTCTTGGCGTATTCTACCACGGCGGGAACATCGACCACTCTTCCGATATTGGCACCGCAATGGCACACAAACACGCCGACTTTGGGCGCTTCTTCGGAAACATCTTTTTCCTGAGGATATATCCTTTCCTTGGATAGTTTCCCTCGACGGTAGTTGAGAAATTCGCCACACTGGGCGCTGGCGCCGCTGGCGGAAAAAACAGACTCGGGAATGTCCATCGGGCTCTGGAAGGCACCGCTGACAAAAACTCCCGGCCGGGTGGTGGCCATCGGATTGGTGGGACTTGATTTGCAGAATCCATGGGGTTCGAGCTCGATACCGAACTGAGCGGCCAAATTCTTGGCATCCGCCGGCGGGTTCAATCCCACAGATAAGACCACCATATCGAATTCTTCTTCCTTTACGCCGTCGTCGGGAGTCGAGTATTTAATGGTGACATTCTTGGTTTGCGGGATTTCTTTACCGATGGTCACATAGCTTCGGATAATCCGAACCCCGGGAAGCTGCTCGGTTCTCTGGAAAAAAGGTTCGAAATCCTTGCCGAAAGAGCGAATATCGTTATGAAATATCGTGCACTCGGCCTCGGCGTCATGATCTTTGGTTAAAATCACCTGCTTCTGCGTATAGGTGCAGCATACGGCCGAGCAGTAGCTGTTGCCGCCGGGAATGACCTGTCGGGATCCGACGCACTGAATCCAGGCAATTTTGTGAGGATGTTTTTTGTCGGAAGGGCGCAATACCTCGCCTTCATGGGGTCCGGTGGCACACAGCAGCCGTTCGAAGTCAAGGCTGGTGACCACGTTCTCCATCGTCCCGTAACCGTAGTCACCTCGCTTTCTGGCGTCAAATACGTCATAGCCCGTAGACAGCACGATCGCCCCTACTTTTACGCTCATCTTCTGCGGTTCCTGATGCAGATCGATGGCGTCGTTTTTACAAACCCCTTCGCAAATGGCGCATTTCTTCTCTTTCAGATAGAGGCAGTCTTCATGGATATAGGTGACCAGGGGAACGGCCTGGGAAAAATAAATATGGACGGCTTTATTGGCGGAGAGATCCTGGTTGTACGGATCCGGGACCTTGACCGGACAGTACTCGACACACACCGCACAGCCGGTGCAATTGTCTTCGATGACATAACGGGGCTTTTTATTCAGGGTAACCGTGAAGTCCCCTGCTTCACCCTCCACGCCGTCGATTTCAGTATAGGTGAGAACCTCTATGTTGGGATGCCGGCCGACCTCGACCAGTTTAGGTGAAAGAATTCACATGGAACAATCGTTGGTGG
Source organism: Desulfobacterales bacterium (assembly GCA_050124655.1). Classification (GTDB taxonomy): domain Bacteria; phylum Desulfobacterota; class Desulfobacteria; order Desulfobacterales; family JAHEIW01; genus JAHEIW01. The sequence goes on along the minus strand of JASFEV010000025.1, from coordinate 6,300 downwards.
GGTAGGTCTTGTCCAGCTGGGCCATCTTGCCGCCGATGGCGGGTGATTTCTCAACCAGATATACCCGATACCCCGAATCGGCCAGATCGAGGGAGGCCTGAATACCACTGATGCCCCCACCGACCACCATCACATCTCCAAAATCGTTTTCGGCAAAATTTCTGCAAAGTTGCTCGATTTGTTCTTTTTCCATTTCCATTTTGCTTTACCCGAAGTTAAACAACTTTTTTCCGGATGGTGCACGCGTCTGAGGATTTCATATGCAAAACATTTGTGATTAAAAAACAGCTCATTTGATTTTCAGGCACCATCAGGAAATTGCTTCGTGGATAATCTCCGTAAGATCCTTTATTTCTATTTTGTTACCATTGTCAGCCGGGTTGCCTTCAGCTTCATCCAGCATGAGCCTGCTTTCTTCAAAATGGGTGATGCAATACGGACAGGAGGTCACCAGCACCTCGGCCCCGATCTGGGTGGCCTGCTCCAACCTGAGGTCGGAGAATCTTTCACCTTTGGGTGTTTCCATCCAGATGCGGCCGCCGCCGCCCCCACAACACAGGCTGTTTTCACGCGCTTCCGGCATCTCGTTCAACTCCAAACCGGGTATCTTCTTTAACGCCGCCCGCGGCTCGTCATAAATGTTATTATGCCGTCCCAAATAGCAGGGATCATGATAGGTGACTTTCTTTGCGTATTCTTTGTTGAGCCCGAGCCTTCCTGCATCAATGAGCTCTGCTAAATATTGAGCAATGTGAACGACTTCAAAGTTCACCATAAATTCAGGGTACTCATTTTTGAAGGTGTGGTAGCAATGCGGGGAAGACACCAGCACCCGCTTAACCCCGTTGTCAATAAAGGTTTTGATGTTTTCTTTGGCCAGGCGTTTGAATAATTCTTCATCGCCCGTCTTGCGGATGCTTTCTCCACAGCAGTTTTCCTTGTTGCCCAATATGCCGAAATTGACATTGGCCTTTTTAAGGATACTGGCAGTGGCCACAGCTACTTTCTTTAAGCGAGGGTCGTAGCTGAGGTAGCAGCCGGGAAAATATAAAATTTCCATCTCCTCGTTAAATGCTTTGACAGACAAACCTTCGGCCCATTTTGCCCGGTTTTCGCGCTTCTCGTTGAGGGGATTGCCTTCCCCTGTGAGGCTTGCACTGATGGTGCGAATCGGTTTGACAGAAGTCGGGAAAACCCCGTACTCGGTGGCAATGCGGCGTAAGGATACACCGGATTCGATTATTTTAACGCCACGGGGGCACTGTCGCGGGCAGTTCCCACAGGACGTGCAGCGCCAGATATCATCACCTTCCACCTGGGTCATGCCAAACGTGGCCTCGCGGATGATTTTGCGCATGCTAAAGCTCCTGACCCTGTTCCACGGACAAACCGTGTCGCACAATCCGCATTGATAGCAATGTTTAAAGGCATCACCACCGGACTCTTTGATGACATCGACGATCTCTTTGTAGTCAGCTAAATTCTCCACGGTATTTTTCAATCCTCTTCGATTAATCTCAATTGATTGAAAGTTATTTGTTATTCGTTATTTGTGAATAGCTTAAGAAATTCAGATTGCTATTTGACCTGATAACAAATAACCACTAACCAAGAACGCCTGATTGAGCGCTAAGCGCTCAATCAGGCTTCTTTGACATGCGGGCAAGCGCTTCCATGACCTTCTGCCTGCCATGTTTTTTTGTCAATGCTTCCAATCCGATCTCCAGCTCCTCACGTTTTTCTTCTTCTTCGCCTTCTTCTTCTTTTTCTTCGTATGTGAGGGCATCATGCGGGCACACCTGGACACACATGGGCTCATCAATGGGCGGATCGTCTTCGCACATGTCGCATTTTAGCGGCAGGCCGGAATCAGGCTCTTTAAAAAGATCCCTGGACGGACATGATACGCCACAGAAGCTGCACTGCCTGTATTGCTTGCCGTTGATCGTATACGAATGTCTGCCGGTACATTCGGCCGGCGTATAGTCACCGGCACGGATCGGCACATAACAATCGTTGAGCTCATCGATGACCACCCGGATCCGGGAGCGGGCCGGATTGGTGCTGCTGTATTTCGGAGTGGCATGATATGCGGAGCAGGCGACCTCGCATGCCCGGCACCCGATGCATTTATCAAGATCGACTTTGATTTCTTTAATGATTTTCTTTTTTGACTCAGCGCTCACGGCGACAATTCCCTTTCGTGCAAAATTAAGGTACCTGTTTTTCCTTTTTTGCCGATGTTTCATTTGAAGAAGCATCTTCACCGTTTGTCAGGATGCCTCTTTCAATGAAATCTTTACTCACATAATCCAGGCCCAGTTCGTCGAGGGTTTCTTTGGTGGGAATCCCATCGTTGTTCCAGCCCTTGAATTTATAATATTCGTCGAGCAGCAGGGTCTCCACTTCAGGGTCTCTGATCTTCCAGTGGTCTTCAGGCGGCTTCTCATCGGCTCTTCTCAAACCCCGTCTGGTATTCAGGGCTCTGACCAGATTGCGGTTGCGCCTGCTGATTTCCCACAGGGTGTCTGAATCCAGATCCAGTCCGGTGGCATAAGAGATGAAATCCGGCAAATTATACAGATGATAGGGCGGCCGGCCGCCGAATTGACCCCTGAACGAAGATAGAAAGGCACAGGTTCCGATGGCGTCATCGATGTAATGCATGGTCTCATTCCAGTCTGCTATATTGACGGACGCTTCGACGGATGGATGGGTTCGCGGCTCCCATTCAGAAAACCATTTTTTAAACCTTTCAGGAGCAGCTTCCCAGTTTTTGACAAATTCTTCGCGTTCTTTTTTATCGGCGATGGGCACCTGGGGATAAGACCCTTCAACCTGGGTGATACACATCTTCTCACCGGTGGAATACATCAAAAAGTAAGGGTAATTGATCATTTTCAGCTTGAGGGGTACCTGTTCAAATTTTTTCATGGTGTTATGGTCATATTCTTCGGCCCCCTTGCCGATCTGCCGGGCGGCATGATACACCCCATTGGCCAACGCATCGCCCACGCCTTCACGTCTTACCAATTTTTCCACCAGATAGAAAAACCTTTCCCCGGAGTCGGACGGAAATCCCGGCAGATCCTTGTCCGTTAAAATCCCGGCTTCATAGAGCTCAATGGCAAAGGCCAAAACCTGCGGCGTGGAAAAGCCGTCCAGCCCGTATTCCTGGGTCACCCCGAGGATGTCATAATTAAAATCCAGCTCTTTGTAAGCTGCCATGGCATAGGTCAGCTTACTGTAGCATTTTAGAAAATAGGTCGGTCGTCCGGGGTAGGATATTGCCTGATGGCAATCCTTGGGGCAGTTATAGCAGGCTGTCCATCGCAGCCGCACGCTTTCACTGATCGCCGTCCACTTCTTTTCCAGTTCTTTATTCCAGTACCCTTTGATGCGCTCGCGCGCATTGCCCCAGGCAAAATTGTTGACGTGCCACTCTTCGTCGTCCTCATGCAAAAAGACATCCCCGCAGTAGGGGTTATCGTAAATGGCCTGGTACATGGGGTTGCACAGCTCAAAAAGCTCCGCCGGCCGGGCCACATTGATATCCTTGGTGCCGCGTACGGCGATGGCCTTTAATTTTTTATCCCCCATGATCACGCCCACACCGCGGGAGGCGCTGGAGTTGGCGTGCTCGAGAGTGGACAGATAGACCCTGTTTTCACCGGCCAGACCGATGGCGGCCACCTGGGCTTCGGATTCGTTCAGCTCTTCTTTGATGCACTCTCCGGTTTCCAGAGCGCCTTTGCCCTGCAGGTGTCTGGCATCCCGAATTTCAACTTTGTCATTGTGGATCCACAAATACACCAGGTCCGAGGCCTTGCCGCGAATGATGATTTTGTCGTAGCCGGCATGTTTCAATTCCGGTCCAAAAAAGCCGCCGAATAGTGAATGTGAATACAGGTTGGTCTGGGGAGAGAAGGTATCAACGGAGGTCCGATTGGCACCGGGAACCGGTGTGGAAATCAAAATGCCTGCGCTGAATATCAGCGGATTATCGGGTGAAAAGGGCTCGACTTCCGGCGGAACCCTGTCCCAAAGTATCTTTGCGGCAGTCCCCTGACCCCCCAGGTGAAGTGGGGTCAAGTCCGGATCAGATTCCACCCGTTCAATGCTTCCGCGAGATAGATCAATCTCTAAATTATACCCTGTCTCTGCGTACCTCATTTTTTTTCCCTTCTAAATGGGCTTTATATGTGATGCATCCGAAATGGCTATTTAAGACGATAAAATTATTTGTGATTTTAAAGATGATCAATTGCGGCTACAAATTAATCACAATTTAGCTATAAAGTAGCCACACGAAGAATGTTTATAGGAAGTTCCCCCAAATTTGTCAAGGAAAAACTCATTTATTCATTTAATAATAATATCCATAATTTACTAAAGCTTTTGCACCCTTTTACCGATCTTATGAATAGATAAGCAAAAATTCAGCGGACCTGCCTTAGGGGAAGGGGCACCATTGTGAAAAAAACAATTGTTGTATTCGTTTGCTTAGCGCTCTGTATCGTTGCTGCCGGGACCGTGTCCGGTAAGGAAACTGAATCGGTGAAAACCTTACCGCCAATTGTTGCTCAAACGTATGGCATGGCCGGTACCATTATCATGTGGCATACGATTGATGGCGATAGCAAGGCGGATTACAAGGCGACCTATATTTTCAAAGATGGCAGGCTTTATCAGATCAGTCAATCTTTGGCTTCACAGGATGATTTCAGATATCAGATCATCGGACGATAGCAATTCATCTAGAAGTAAGATTTTCATGTTGCAGCCATCTATGTCAGTATAAACGCCCTTGATCGCGTAAAGACACCCCATTCTTTTTCCGCCATATGCTACTTTTATTTTTTTTTGACCACCGCTATCCTGATTTTATATTTAATTCCAAATTCACCTATAACCCGTATCAAAAATAGTAGGTTACGCTCAAGGGCGCGACGTAAAAAGATTCAAAAACGGAGCATACCCGATAGTATTCGAGTATTTTTAATCGGTTTACAACAAAGCCCTTGGGCGTTAGATGCATTTTTGATATGGGTTTTAATCCAGCTTATATGATTCAACGTTTACAGGGAGCCTTTTTATAATGGCGTCTGCATCTTCTAAAAAAGTTATCTATGCAGCCTTAATCGGCAATTTTCTGATTGCGCTGACCAAATTCATTGCATTTTTTATCACCAAAAGCTCGGCCATGCTGTCCGAAGGAGTCCATTCGGTGGTCGATACCGGCAATCAGGTGTTGCTGCTTTACGGGTTGCACCGCGCCAAACGGCCGGCTGATGAGAAGTTTCCCTTCGGCCATGGCAAGGAGGTATATTTCTGGGGCTTTGTGGTTGCAATTACCATTTTTACCATCGGTGCCGGGGTCTCTATTTACAAGGGCGTTCACCATATTTTGCATCCCGTCCCCATCCTGAATCCGACGATCAATTATATCGTGCTGGCCTGTGCGTTTGCGTTTGAAGGCGCGGCCTGGTATTTTGCCTTCACAGAATTTACCAAAGTCAAAGGAAAGTGGGGCTATTTCCAAGCCGTGCAAAGGGGCAAAGATCCCTCCATGTTTGTGGTGCTATTTGAAGATTCGGCGGCCATGCTGGGCATCATTGCTGCTTTTATGGGCATTTTTCTGAGCCAGATCACGGGAAATTACATCTACGACGGTATTGCATCGGTGGTCATCGGATTGATCTTAGCCGGGACAGCAGCTTGGCTGGCCTATGAAATCAAAGGACTGCTGATCGGTGAAAGTGCGCGCCCCGAGCTCGTCAAAAGCATAAAAGAAATCGCGGCATCCTACCCCAAAATAAAACACGTCAACGAAGTGTTGACCCTGCACATGGGGCCGGAGTTTATTCTGCTCAATTTAAGCGTGGACTTTGCCGACACCCTCTCGGTGGGCGATATTGAAGATACGATTGCCAGACTGGATCGACATATCAAGCAAACCTACCCCAAGATCAAGCGCGTCTTTGTCGAAGCCGAAGCCCGGCACGCATCGCTTAAGGATTCCTGAATAAATTTCCCACGAACACGCTTTGACTTACACAAACAATAAAAAAATAAATCCGCAGATTACGCAGATTACACCGATTAACTAAAAAACAATTTAAAAAATTTATTCGTTGAGAAAATCATTAAATTAAGTTGTTTAATTTTTCTATGTGTTTTTAACCTGCTTATAATCTATCGTTGGACGGAGATGGCTTTACAGTAAAAAAATAAGATCTACTTAACTTGACAAACACCAACTAAGATATCTGTCCTTTGAGCCTAGTTTAGATATTCTTA
>JASFEV010000024.1:0-25176 GCA_050124655.1 Desulfobacterales bacterium | reverse complement strand
GCATAACAACATGAAAATCCTGACCATTCACGACGTTCACAAAGCATATTTTGATTTGAACCTGGACGCCTATCAGTTGACTTTTGATGATGGGCTGTTCTCCCAATATTATTATTTTCAACTTTTTAAGGACCATCCTGAAAAGCTCACCTATTTTATTACGACCTCCCTGATTAAACCCGGTCGCGTCAGACCTGTTTTTAGCGGTCAGCATTTGCCGTATCGCAAATCCAAAAAATATATGTATCGGACGTTTGTCGAGGGCCGGTTCGATCATTTTATGAATGTGGCCGAACTGCAGGCGCTCAGCAGGCACAAAAACGTTGAAATCGGCGCGCACAGCCATTTTCATGATGTAATTTTAACCCGCACCCACCCGCACAAGCGAAAAGCGTTGAGTCCCTGGAAGATCGAACGCATCCCGGCGGCGAAAGACCTTTCCCTCGAAGAATTCAGCATTCGATCCAAACTGGCTTTTAAGGGCGTCGAGATCGACGATGGAAAATTGATCCCCAGATCCCGAACTGCCTGGGAGGATTTTATCAAATATGATACCGAGCTCTGTCTGCGGTGGTTTGAGCAGAATTTAAATATGCAGCCCACGATGTACGCTTTTCCCTTTAACGAATATTGCAGCAAACTTGTTAATATTCTGAAATCCTTCGGATTTGAGCAGTTTTTGGCAGCCCGGCCCAAGAATCGAACGGAAATTATCGGTAGAATTGATATAGATAGTTTAATCAGATAGTTATATTTTGTTAGGGAAAACCATGAATGGCGTAAATACCATTTGCGCGATTTCTTGAAAATATCTTGAATTCCTACCAAAGATACTGTAACTGTAGCCGATTATTGCCTGCATCTTGCATGAAAATTAATGAGAAGGAATAACAATACCAGATAACCATAGGTTGCAAACATAATCAGAGAGGTATCTGATGAAAACATATTACCTGGCGTCAGCCGGATGTCCGCGCCGAGCGGTCGATTCTCAAAAAATTGCGGATTATCTTGAAACTAATAATCTCAAATATACTCAGGAGGTTAAACAGGCAGATCTGATTATTGTCAGCACCTGCGCAGCCCTTAAATCCAGGGAGGACCTGTCGAAAACGGCAGTGACCTGGTATCAGGAACAAAAGCACCGGGACGCCAAAATCGTGGTTGCCGGCTGCCTGGGTAAAATCAATCCGGAAGTGAAAAGAGAATTTGATGAAGTCATGTTTATTTCGCCCAGAGAAATAGACCACCTCGATGATCTGATTGGCGCCAAAACGCGCTTCAAAGATATCCCGGACCCCAATCAAATCGGCAGCTTTCCTTTGTTCCCGGATAAACGGGAGCGCGAAGCCAAAGATGATCGTCTAAACAAACGCCTTGATCTGGCCTATGAAAAAGGGGATTTGTTTACACTGCGGATTGCAACAGGGTGTCTGGGCAACTGCAGCTATTGCGCCGTGAAATTTGCCGTCGGGCGGCTGGAAAGCAAGCCGCTGGATACCATTGTCAGTGAATTTAAAAGCGGTCTGGATCAGGGGTTTGAACACTTTGTGCTGATCGCCGGGGACGTCGGATGTTACGGTGTGGACATCGGGAATTCAGTGGTCGATCTGCTCACAGCGCTATTTGCCATAGAGGGATCTTATAAAATTATTATCAAAGAGTTCAATGCGCAATGGATTGTCAAATATTTTGATGACCTGTTGGATCTTTTCAAGCAACACCACCCCAAAATAGACTATATCGTGGTTCCGGTGCAATCCGCCTCGAACCGCATACTGCGCTTGATGAAAAGACCTTACACCATTGAAGACGTTAAAAAGTATTTGAATATTATTAAAACGGAAGTGCCCGCTTTGCAGATTTCCACCCATATTATGGTGGGATTCCCGGGAGAAACCGAAGAAGATTTCAAAGAATCCATTGATTTTATCAGAGAATACGAATTTCCGTTCGTTGATATCTATGCTTATGATGACCGGCCCAACACCGCCGCCAGCCAAATGGATGGCAAACTCCCTCCTGATATTGTCGAGCAGCGCGTCGCCGCCGTCAAAAAAGTCCAAAAACAAATTCTGACCAAAGTAAATCCAAATTAAAAATGTGGATAAGAGTTCAGGGCAACTGCAATTTGCGGCGGTTATGTCATTTTCTGACCGGCGATATGAATTTTAAAGTACATGTGCCCCGATATTTGGTATGAGACCGATCCTATAGTCTACCCCAATGTTTGGGTGCTATTCATCCCAAATATCGGGACACGGTCCAGTTCGTAGGCAAATTATCTGCATATCGCCTATCAGAAAACAACATGCCCGCCTCGCAGCTTCGACCTCTCTGATATAAGGACTATGAAGATTCTCAAAATATGATAAGGATGAACTACTTGAAGCTGTCTTTAAAATAGTAGATTACGCCCAAGGGCAAGGCGCAAAACCGATTCAAAAACGGAGCATACACATTCGTATTCGAGTATTTTGAATCGGTTTTCAACACAGCCCTTGGGCGTTAGATGCATTTTAAAGACAGCTTCAGGTGAAGGTTGTGTCGGCATCACAATAATCGAACCTAATCTTGCCGACGCAGTCGTCCAACACACTCCCCTGACGTTTGGGATAAAACAGGTACAGGCGCTCTTGTTTTTTTATCAATGGCTGCAGGAAAGGATGGTGCTCAAAATAACCCAAGAGGCTGGCCGGAAATTCAAGCCGGTCGGCACTGAACTTAGCCGCATGAATCAATGCCAAATATGCGGCTAGAGCGCGATCAACAGGGTTTTTGAAGGCAAAATCCAAAATTTTCACCCAGGTCCTGCCTTTTTTGACCAAGACCGACAGAATTAAAAATCCTTTAAACATTTTGTTTTCGGCGGCATAAACCTCCAAAGCGATATAGTCGAAGAGCTCGCTGACCAGTGAAAAATAATAGGGCTCGGCATCTGTTTTTTCATGGGCGGCCGATATGAGCCAGCGGTATTTCAGCATCCAGTTAATGGCCTCGATTCCGCGGAAGAAGCGAGGGCCATTTAACTGCCTTTTGATCATTTGTTGCGCCTGTGGGTCAATTTGCGCGACAGCCTCATGTTCAAACGCGCGTTGTTTTGGCTTCAAATCGGACAGTAGGCGGCGGTAAAAGAGATGTTTTGACCGTTGGTAAAGCATGTCTGCATTGCTGCCGGCATCCAATGATGCTTGCGCTTCTTGTATAACTGTGTCCAGTTTGCGGACTTTTTCCATTCTTAACTGATAATAAGTAAGCTGACCGAGTTCTTTAAATCCGGCTTTACGGTAAGCCTGCTGCGCACCTTGGGTCATGCGCGTCACCGGGAAATCGATGTTTAACTTCTTGATTTCTTCTAAAAGGCGGCCGGCAACGCCGCTGCCGCGATAATCGGGAGACACAAAAAATGCGGTTGACCAGTGGATTCGTTTCAGCTTGTTTTGGCGGGAAAACAATCCTGGAAGCACGCCCTGGTAACCGACACATTTGTCACCGTGCAGGGCCACCAATAACGCCACATCATCGGGGCGGCCGTATGGATTATTTAGCTGAGACAACGCGCGGCGCAGTGAAATGGGGACGCCCGATTGATATGAGGGTCGGCTCAGGGCCTGATGCGCAAAATGGTCGATGTCTTTGAGTTTTATTTTTTCTATTTTAATTTGATCTTCTTTCAATTATGGTTTTCCTTTTAACTAAAGGCATCGTAATTTAGAACCTGAACCTTGCATGATGATTAATGCGAATATGAAAGCCTCCGACGCGTGTAAGATTTCGTAAAAGATGAATGTATGATAACAATTCTTGTTTTATAGCAGAGTATATTGCATTACGGAAGAATGAATAGCATACTGATCTGAATTGCACGGTTTTCTGCTTGATTCAGAAAGAAGTGTCGATGAAAATTGTTGTGTATTGTCAACATGTGCTCGGGATCGGGCATTTGTTCAGAGCGCTCGAGATTTGTAAGGCCTTGAACCGTCATGAGGTCGTGCTCATCACCGGCGGTCCACCCATCGCCACAGATCTTCCCGAACACGTCAGGTCGTTTCCTCTGCCGCAGTTGCAGATGGACAGCGGCTTCGGGGGGCTTTTAAGCACGGATCAACAGCTATCGGTCGATCAAATCAAAGAACAGCGCCAACAGGCGCTTTTTACACTTTTCGAAAAGGAAACACCGGATATTTTTCTGGTTGAGCTGTATCCCTTTGGACGTAAAGCGTTTCGCTTTGAACTTGACCCGGTTCTGGAAGCCATTTCTGAAAAAAGATTGGCATCTTGCAAAGTGATCTGCAGCGTGCGCGATATTCTGGTTGAAAAGGAGGATCAGCAAAGACATGAAAACCGGGCGCTAAAAATTCTCAATCATTTTTTTGATGCCATTCTGGTGCATTCAGATCCAAAACTGATTCGGTTGGAGGAAACCTTTTTTCGCACCGATGACCTCAAGATTCCAGTGGTCTATACCGGCTTTATCGCCCAGCAGTGTCCAGATGGTGCCCGCAAAAGAATGCGCGACCAGTTGGGTCTGGACGGGGACCAAAAAATGATCATCACGAGTGCCGGTGGCGGCAGTGTCGGCAGTGTTCTGCTCGAATCGGTCGTCAACGCATTTCAGCGTTTACCCGGCGACAACTCCCATCACCTTCGGGTTTATACCGGCCCTTACATTGCTGAACATGATTTTGAATCCTTGCGGAGCCGTGCCAGTCAGCAGGTGTTTGTCGGAAAATTCAGCGCTGACTTTTTGTCTTATCTGGCGGCTGCTGATTTGTCCATCAGTATGGCTGGTTATAATACCAGCATGAATATTTTAGCGACCCGCGTTCGGGCACTGGTATGGCCGTTTTCCCAGAATCAAGAACAGATCATGCGGGCCGATAGATTGGCCGGAATTGGCGCCCTCAAAGTCATCACCCGGCAGGATTTAGCACCGCAACGGCTAGAGCGGCTCATTCATCACAGCTTGTCGCTGAAATCTGCTGGGCCCTTTGATCTTCATATGGATGGGGCCAACCGCACGGCCAGATGGCTTGAGCAATGTGTCCAATAATGGCCGTTGGCTTAACTTTATTTACTGCATTCCGTAACAGTTATTGCCCATGAACCCTAACCGTATTGACATATCGAAAACAAAGCACCTGCTGCCCATTGCTTTACTTGTGTGCGTCAGTGCGGTGGTCTATTTTAATTCTTTGTCTAACGGTTTCGTTTACGATGATCTCGCCACCATTGTTGAGAATACGCATATCAAACGTTTCGGTAATTATCTGTCGTCGTTTTATAATCCCTCTTATTTTAAAATATCCGGCGGTGAGGCCAGTTATCGCCCGGTGGCAACCCTGTCGTACTATCTGCTATACGCCGTTTTTGACGTAAACCCATTTGGCTACCATCTGACCAGTGTCGTCCTGCATATTCTTAATGTCATCCTCGTTTATCTGATGGCCCATGTGATTTTAAACCATAAAAGACCTGCGGTTATGGTGGGCCTCTTGTTTGCCTGTCATCCGGTGAACACCGAAGCGGTTAATGGAATCTCTTATAATGAAGACCTTATCGCCGCTTTCTTCTATTTCTTGGCTTTGCTGTTGTACATGAAGCGGGAAACATCGGCACCCAAGCAAAATTCACTTTTCTTGATATTATCCCTGTTTTTTTTCCTGCTGGGGCTCTTATCCAAAGAGATGGCCATAACCCTGCCGGCCATTGTTGTGCTTTATGATTTAACCTTAAGAGAGCCGGCCTCAAGTAAAATTTCCATAAACCGTATGTTGGAAGTTGTTCAGGAACGCAAATATGTTTATGTCGGATTCCTGGGGGTCAGCCTTTTTTATTTGTGGCTGCGGTTTTTTGCCATTTATAATCCGGAGGAAGTTGAAACACAGATTTGGGGCCGCTTAATCGATCGGGTTATCTATCTGCCGGTTCTTTTTTTTAAATACATTAAGCTGAGCCTGTTTCCGCTGACCTTGAATGCCGATTATGTGTTTTCCTACCCGACCCGATTTTTTGATCTTGGGCCGGTGTTATCTGCTGTCTTTGTGCTGGGGCTGTTGGTATTCAGTTTCTTTGTTTTCAGTCGTTCAAAGACGACATCCTTTGGGATATGGTGGTTTTGGGTGACATTGTTTCCGGTTTATAATTTAATCCAAATTTATAACCCTTTTGCCGAGCGCTATTTGTATATCCCTTTATTTGGCTTCTGTTTGGTCGTGGCGATTTTTTTGGAATATGTAATAGATCGCTTTTCGTCTACCCGATCGGCGGCGATAAAGGTCCTCATGATCTTGTGTATAGTGGTTTTTTATTCAATGATTTCGATAAACCGAAATAAAGACTGGAAAGATAGCCTCAGTCTATGGACGAAAACGCTCGAAGTTGAGCCCAACAGTTTTAGAGCCCACGGCAATTTAGCCCGGGTCTATCAGGAAAAAGGTCTTATAGAAGCCTCGTTACGCGAGGTCAAAAAAACAATGGCCTTAAATCCCAGAGACTACAAGGCGTATTACAACCTGGGGGTTATATTAGGCAAGCAGGGTTTTATATCCGAAGCGATAGCGGCCTATAAAAAAACGATTGAAATGAATCCGCAGTTTAAAAATGCGCATTTTAATCTCGGCAATATTTATAAAACACAAAACCGGATGGAAGAAGCAAAACAGGCATATCAAAAAGTCGTTCAGATCGATCCTGCCGATATCGAAGCACGCAATAATCTGGGGGTCATCTATGCGATGCAGGGAGAGCTGGATGCGGCCATAATTGAATGGCAGCAGGTGATGGCGTTGGATCCAGAAAACCGGGATGTGCAAGATAATATTGAAAAGGCCAAGAAGATTTTAGATCAACCAAAATGAGAATAATTTTATACTGCCAATATGTTTGGGGCATGGGGCATTTATTTCGTAGCCTTGAACTCGCACGGGCGTTTTCAGATCATCAGGTCATTTTGATTGCGGGAGGGCGTGAAGTCGATATCGACATTCCCGAACACGTCACCCTTGTTCGTCTGCCGGGGCTTTACATGGACGAACAGTATACGACCTTGATGGCGGAAGATGCGAATCAGTCTGTTGAATTTATTCAGCACCAGCGCCAAGTCATTTTGATGTCTTTATTTAAGCAGCACCGGCCCGATGTTTTATTGGTCGAGCTTTATCCGTTCGGGCGCACCGTCTTTGGCTTTGAGCTTCAGCCCCTGCTGGACTGGATTCACATGGGCCGCTTCGGGGATGTCAAGGTGGTGTGCAGTCTGCGGGATATACTGGTTGAGAAAAGAAAGCAAGAATTTTATGAGGAGCGGGTTATCAATTTGCTACACACCTATTTTCATCTGTTGCTGGTTCATTCAGATGATCAGCTGCTTACCCTGGATGAGACATTCAGCCGCATAGACGATATCCGGATTCCAATGTTCTATACCGGCTTTGTCGCCCCAAAAGCCGACCCGGCGGCCGGTCGGCAATTGCGGCAGGAGCTGGGTATTCACCGAGATGAAAAGCTTGTCGTTGTCAGCGCCGGCGGCGGGCGATCCGGATATGATCTTTTGAGCTGTATTTTGGAGGCTTACCCGTTATTAGCCCAAAGACATCCGATCCGTATCGAAATGTTTGCCGGCCCGTTTCGCGAACCTGAAGAATTCAGAAGGCTGACAGCCAAAGCGGTCAAAGGTGTTCGCGTGCGTTATTATACCAAGCGGTTTTTGGACTATTTGTCTGCCGCCGATCTTTCCGTAAGCCTGGCCGGGTATAACACCTGCATGAATCTTCTGGCGGCGCGGGTTCCCGCCCTGATTTATCCGTATTCCAAGCAACAGGAGCAACCCCTGCGGGTTTCCAAAATAAACCGGTTTATACCGATGAAAGCACTTCGCGACAAAGATATTGAACCCGCTGTATTAAGCCGTTATATTCATGAAATGTTGCTTGAATCCCGACCCTCGGAAAGCGTGCCGATCAATCTGGCTGGCGCCGCGAATACGGCCAAATATCTAACAAACTGGATTGGCAGCTAATTGGAACGCTTTTTAACCGTTTTTTCTCATCGACAAACCAGTTGAATATCAGAGGTGTTGGCGTGGACATAAATCAGGATTCACCGATCGAAGATTATATCGCCGAGCATACCGATGAGATATCTCCGCTTCTGCAGAATCTTTTAAAAGAAACAGAAGCCATCACCGGGCGCTCGCGTTGGAGCATCGGCCAGGTCGAAGGCAAGTTGATGCAGTTTCTGGTCAAAGCATCCGGTACCCGCAAGGCCGTTGAAATCGGTACATTCACCGGTTTTTCAGCCTTGATGATTGCCGAAGCACTGCCGGAGGACGGCCTGCTGGTTACCTGTGAATCCAGCAGCGAATATGCCCAGATCGCTCTGCGCTATTTTGCCCAAAGCCCCCATGGCCGTAAAATTCGCCTGGAATTGCAGCCGGCTGTTGAAACGCTACAAAAAATGTCAGATAACAGTGTTGGTTTTGTTTTCATCGATGCAGACAAACCATCCTATGGTCGCTATTTTGATGAAGCGCTGCGCATCCTTTATCCCGGGGGCCTGGTTTTCGTTGATAATGTGTTCTGGCGCAATAAAATATTTAAAAAGCCCATCACCAATGAAAATGCGAAGGCCATCGCCGCTTTCAATCAAAAGGTAAAGAATTCCGACGGCGTCGAAAAAGTCATGTTGAGTGTGCGCGATGGTATCTACTTAATTCGCAAAAAGTAAAGCGATCCTGCAGTAAAACTTGATTCGGTTGGAGCGATGGGTTTCTTCGCTAAGCCGGTATTAGAGGGCTAAGATGCTGTTTTTCTATTAATAATCATCCTTTTTATTAGGAACCATTCCTATTTACTAAAAGTGCCGTTTATGATACAGCTACGGACTATTATTTATTAAGCATTGCCAATTTATCGGTAAGGGGTTAAATGTGTTCATCGCCTCTTCACCCAATTGAATCAATCTCAATCGATCATTTGTCGTTGTCTTGCTGAATAAAAAGGTCGCAAACATGGCTGACCAACAAATCCCTTTGACCGATAAAAAAGAACCTGAAAGTGTTGATCGCCAGATCGTTCTTCCGTTCTCCAAATCGCTTGAAATCTCTCTGAAAAGCATAAAAGTCCGCTTTTTCAGATCCCTCATCACCACCATGAGTCTGGTTTTGGCGGTTTCCTTTTTAAGTTTTGTGCGAGTCAGCAATGATGTGGCCAACGGACTGCTGGCAACCCAGGATCGTCAAATACGCCAGACTGTCATTCAAGCCGGTTATGATATCGGGCCTGAAGACACCAATGTCGGCGCCAGCCCCAAACAGCGCTGGATTATTATCCTATCGCTGATGGTGTGTGTGGTGGGCATCGTTAATGCTCAGCTCATGGCGGTAACCGAGCGCTTTCGGGAAATCGGCACCATGAAATGCCTGGGGGCGCTGGACCGCTTCATTTTGCGGCTGTTTATTCTCGAAGCCGGTATGCAGGGGCTGGCGGGTGCCGGCGTGGGAGCGCTGGCGGGTGCCCTATTTGCTCTGATCGGCGCTGTGTTGCGGTTCGGGCTGGTTTCACTGACCACGGTTTCCTGGATGGCGGTGATCGTCTCATTTGCGATCGCTGTGGCGGTGGGATGTGTATTGAGCTTAGTTGGTGTGTTTTACCCGGCGATTGTGGCCGCCAGAATGCAGCCGGTAGAGGCCATGCGGGTGGAGCAATAACAATTCGGTGCAAGGTTCAAGGCAAAAGGCGCAAGGCTGTGGCCTAAAATAATGAAACCTCGGTAAAAAAACTTGTGCCGTGGGCCCTGTGCCGTGCGCCCTATATGGAGTTTATGATGGCAGAATCGACCAATATCGTGCGTGTTACCGATGTTTATAAGACCTTTCAACTGGGAAAGGTTGAGGTTCAGGCCTTGCAGGGAGTCAACCTTGAGATTGCCCGGGGCAATTATATTTCCATTATGGGGCCCTCCGGATCCGGTAAAAGCACCCTTTTTAATATGATCGGCGGTCTGGACAAGCCGTCCTCCGGCAAGGTATTTATCGATGAAGTCGATATTGCGCAACTGGATGCTTATGAACTGGCCTGGCTGCGCTGCCGCAAGATCGGCTATATTTTTCAAACCTTTAATATTATTCAGGTGATGACCGCCCTGGAGAATATTACCCTGCCGATGGTGTTTGCCGGAATGAACAACGACGCGGCGGTCGAAAAGGGTTTGCAGCTTTTGGAGCTCGTGGGGCTGGGCGATCGTTATAGCCACAAGCCGTTTGAGCTTTCCGGCGGCCAACAGCAACGCGTCGCCATTGCCAGAGCCCTGGCCAATGATCCTGCCATTATCCTGGCGGACGAACCCACCGGAAACCTTGATCTGACCACCGGCGAAGAGATTATTGCCCTACTGAAACGCTTGAGCCAGGAACGCAATGTGACGGTGATATCTGCCACCCATGATTTTAAAATGCTCAATGTTTCCGACCAGGTGGTTTGGATACGGGATGGAACTGTTGATAAAATCGAAGACCGCGAAGAGTTGTCGATATCGATCGGCAAAATCGATACCCGTCACTAGCGTTTAGCTGCTGGCAACTGGTCGCTGGCGGCTGGCTCCCGACTTTTTGTTTCAGACCATTAAATTTAAAATCTAATGCACAGGATTTATCAGCATTATGTTCTATAACCGCATATCAAAGAACCATAGACACATGAGCCCCACACCAGGGGGACGATTGCCATACGCCAGCGGCCAGACGCGAGTAGCCAGGAGCCAGGAGCCAGGAGCCAGGAGCCAGAAGCCGGTATCCCGGAGCCAGGGGCCAGCGGCAAAATGGTATTTTGCATTTGTGATATGGCTGAGCGTCTTGTTGTGGATCCCCGCGGCAGCTGCAGTTACCGAAAAAAATCTGCCGGACACATTTAACGACGTCATTGCTAAATTTTCATCTCTGCAAGATCGCAGTACCGGAACCGCCGGTAATGCGGAGGCCGCGCTCTACATCAAGGACAAATTGGAAAAGCTGGGCTATAAAGACGTGGGATCCTACCGATTTTCAGTTCCGGTCATTCAACATGCTCAAAGCCGCTTAACGCTGCCAAACCGCAACCGCCCCATAGAGTTGCACCCCATCATCGGCAATGCCGTGACACCGCAAACGGTTGCACCGCCTGGAATTACCGGCCCGTTGGTTTATGCCGGGCGGGGTGAGTTGGCCGAATTAAATGGCAAGCAAATAAAAGATTCGTTTCTTTTAATGGAGTTGGATTCGGGCAAAAATTGGCTGCACGCCGCCAATTTGGGAGCCAGGGCGCTCATTTACGTTGATCGCGGGAATTCAACCAAATCGTTATTTGAAGAAAAATTTGAGCTTTCACCGTTACAGTTTCCGCGGTTTTGGATATCACTGTCGCAAGCGCAAGCAGTTTTCGGCGATTTTGAAAAGGCGCCTGATGGCTTGCTGGCACCCGAGGCACGATTGATTTCAGAGACCCGCTGGCAACGGGTCACTTCGGAAAATATCTACTGCTTTGTCGACGGTACAGATCCGGACCTCAAGGAAAGATTGATCATGGTGGAAGCATTTTACGACAGCACTGGTACCGTGGCAGGACTGTCACCGGGTGCCGATGAGGCGGTCGGTATTGCCACCCTGCTGGAATTGGCACGCTATTTAAAAGAACAGCCGCCGAAACGATCGGTGCTGCTCATTGCCAGCAGTGGGCATGCCCAGACCCTTGCCGGTTTTCGCGAAATGATCTGGAGCCTTTCAACCAGATCAAAAGAAATGCGGAAATTGCAAAAATCTTTTAAAGCCCTCGTCAAAGAAAAGCGCAATACGATTAAGCTCTTAAACAGTATGCCCGCCCAAGAAGAGCCACTCGATGAAGAAACCCGCCAGTTGCTGAAAGCAGCCATTGATCAGCGTCTAAAGACAGAAGCAGACAGGGTGTCCCGCCGCTTGATGCAGCTGCGGTTGGAGCAGGAGACGACCGCCAATTCCAAACAGATTCAAAAACTGGCCAACGAAAGATTGGTGCTCAAGCGCCTTCTGTGGAGTACCGATTTTTTAGACTTGACAACAGACGACCGCCAGGCGCTTGCGGAACTTTTGCCCAAGGCCATTAATGATCAAAAGGCCATCCTTGCAGATGTCCGCCAACATGCCAGAGAGATCGGCGATGCGCGTGCTTTCAGAAGTCAGGTCAGAGACTATGATCTGGATGCGGCTGTATCATTGCACCTGTCCAGTCACGGAGACGGTTTTGGCGCTTTCAATTATGGGTGGGCATTTCCGTTTAGGCCTCGGATCAAACGAACTACCATCTACAGCACACTTGATGAGGTCCTGCGCCAGGGGGCGACCCAAATTGAAAGTGAGCTGGGCTTCGTCGGCATGTATAAAGATAGCTTGCGCCCCAGTCGTAAACGCTCATGGCAAAGCTATTTTCTGGATAAGCCGCCGTTGGGTGGGGAGCTTACCGCACTGGGCGGCATTCACGGGCTGACCTTTGTGACGACCCATGACGCCAGAGCCCGCTGGGGAACCCCCTATGATACGCCGGAACATGTGGATACCGCTTTTGCACTCAAACAAAGTGCAGTGGTCTGCCGCTTGATCGAACATCTGGCGCAAGCCCCCCGACTGCATGATGATATTTTTCCTCGCTTTGGTTATTCCGCGATTAATGGACGGGCCAAATTTTTACGGCACGGCGAGCTGTTTGCCGACCAACCCGCACCCGGGACCGTCTTGCTGTGTTACCAGGGGCCGGCGCGCTTTTATGTGATGGTCGATCATCTGGGCAACTTTTACCTTAGGGGGTTGGCGGATAAAAAGCACAGCTATCATAAAATCATTTTCGAAGGCTATAAATTTGATCCCGAGAGCGGTGACATTGTCTGGACCATCGATAAAAAGAAGACCGGCAAAGTCGCCTATCGTGTGAAAATGTACCGGCGCCTGATGGAAACCGATCTGGTGATGTTTGCCAGCAGTGGAATCACTTTCTTCAACCTGCTGGAGCCACGGACGTTCCGCCACATGCACAACGTCAAAATTATTGATGGGCGACGGGAGTCCGATCCGTTACGCTGGTTTATGAGCCGGCTCGATACGTGGATTTCAGAATATGCCAATGCATCTATCATATCGACCACCTTTTTAGAGCCGGGCACGCCTTTAAAATTAACCCTTTCAGATACCGTCTTACGCAATAAAATGGTTTTGATCAACGCCAGCAAAGATAAATCCACCGGTGTCGGTTACATGGTGGGGCAGACGGCATTTTTGTACCGCACTGCCTACCGGGCGGCCAAAGACATGTGGACGCTATTGGAACCCCGCATTTCGAATTTAGAAAAGCGCGGGATATTTAATGAGCGCATTCGTTCACTTCAGGAAGAGGGCTTGGAAGCCTTAAGTGCCGCCCAAGCGGCCTATGAGGAAAAATTATATGACCAGGCATCAGAGGCCAGTATGCGATCATGGGCCCTGGCGACGCGGGTTTATGATGATGTCGAAAAAACCCAAAAAGATGTGTTGTACGGGGTGTTATTTTACATTGCTCTTTTTGTTCCCTTTGCTTTTTGTATGGAGCGACTTTTGTTCTGCTATGCCAATATCTACAAACGCATCATCGCTTTCATCGCCATTCTCGTTTTGCTGATTGCGTTGATATACTATGTGCATCCGGCCTTTCGTCTGGCCTACAGCCCCATGGTGGTCATTTTGGCGTTTTTCATTATGGGGCTTTCGCTGATGGTGACCCTCATCATTTTTTTCCGTTTTGAAGGCGAAATGACCCAGCTGCAAACGCGCGCAAAACTTGTGCAGTCCGAAGAATTGGGGCGCTGGAAAGCATTTGTGGCGGCCTTCATGCTGGGCGTCAGCAATCTAAGGCGCCGGCGCCTCAGAACCGCGCTGACCTGCGCTACTTTAATCATTTTAACCTTTACGATTATGAGCTTTACGGCGGTTAAGTCCATGCGGCATCATGCCAGATTGCTGTATGAACCCACGGCGCCCTATAGCGGATTTTTGTTAAAGAATGTCAATTGGCGCGACTTGCCGCACCAGGCCCTGGGATTTATCACTAACAATTTTGCTCAAAAAGGTATCAGTGTCCCCCGGGTCTGGTTGGAAGATGAGGACAAAACGCGCACGACACGCATTCCGGTCTATCGCAGCGGCCGGTCATTTGAAGCCCAGGGGCTGGTCGGTCTTTCCCATCTGGAGCCCAAAGTTACAGGACTTGATGAGATCCTGATTGGCGGACGCTGGCTGGCCGAAAATGAGTTGAAATCGATTTTGTTGCCCGAACGCATGGCCCAAAGCCTGGGAATTGATCCGCAAAAACCGCAAGGAGCCGTCGTCACCCTGTGGGGCATGCCCTTTGAGGTGGTGGGGGTTTTTTCGGGTAATAAACTGCAACAGCGAACGGATCTGGACGGCGAACCGCTGACACCGGTTTCTTTTCCGCGAGAAGTTTCCACTGTTATGACGGAAGAGGAACTCGACGCCCTGGATTCCGGCGACGATGTGCGCGAATTTCAGAGCCGCTATCAGCATACCCCCGGCGATTTGACCATGATCATCCCCTATCGCAGTCTACTGGCAGCCGGCGGACATCTCAAAGCAGTGGCCATCGTCCCGCAGACCAACATTTCCATTCAAAAAGAAGCCCAAAATTTGGTGGACCGCTTTGGACTGTCGCTTTTCAGCGGTGAGCCGGACGGAACGTATCTGTATCATGCCAGCGATACCATGCAATACAGCGGTGTGCCCAACATTATCATTCCTATTATCATTTCGGTGTTTATTGTCTTAAATACCATGATCGGCAGTGTCTATGAACGCAAGCGTGAAATCGGAATTTATACGTCGGTGGGACTGGCGCCCTCGCACGTATCTTTTTTATTTATTGCCGAGGCCATGGCACTGGCTGTTATCAGTGTGGTTTTAGGGTATCTATTGGCCCAGACGTCGGCCAAGCTGTTTGCCGAAACAGCGCTCTGGTCGGGCATCACTGTGAATTATTCCTCCTGGGCGGGTGTGGCGGCGATGGTGCTGGTCATCATTGTCGTGCTGGTCTCTGTGTTGTACCCGTCAAAGGTGGCCGGGGAAATTGCGATTCCGGATGTCAACCGGGCCTGGACGCTTCCCGAGGCCCGCGGCCACATCATTGAAGTCACCTTGCCGTTTTATATGAGCTATGCGGAACATCGCAGCATTGGCGGGTTTCTGCTCGAATATTTTCAGGGCCACCAGGACGTATCCCATGGGCTGTTTTCCACCGGCGATATTAAATTTGGTTTCATTTGCCAGACGGCGCCCGGTCTGACCGATGACGATGAAGACTGTCCTAAGCAGAAATGTGAATATGATGCCTGCCTGCAAATGTGGACCAGTGTCTGGCTGGCACCTTTCGATTTCGGGATCAATCAAAAAGTCGAATTTCAATTTTGCCCGGCCGCAGATGAGCCCGGGTTTTTAGAGATCAAGGTTCGCCTGACGCGCGAGTCTGGTGAATCCAATGCCTGGCACCGGATCAATAAAGGCTTCCTACACAACGTTCGTAAACAACTGTTACTGTGGCGCTCTTTTGAGTTGGCCACTAAGGAACACTATGAGCGCTTGCTGGCAGAAGCCGAAAAGGAAATGGGAATTAGGGATCAGAAAAAATGATCGAAAATCAGCAGCCCGCATCTCATCAAGACCGCCTGACAACGGTTACGGAGGAAAAAATCGGAGAAAAGATCCGCTTGCGGGCCATTGTGCTGGGTTCGTTTTTTGCGCTGCTGATCTGCCTGATTACGCCCTTTAACAATGCGTTTCGTCAGGCAACCCCTCTGGGCGGCGGGCATTTTCCATTGGCGCCTTTTTATATTCTGGTATGGTTGATGGTCCTGACGGCTGTTGTGCACTTCGTCTTTAAAGGCCGCAAATTGATTACCGGAAAAGAGCTGTTAGTGTCCTGGGCCTTGATGATGCTGTTGTCCGGAATTGCCTGGACCGGATTGGCGCGCACCTTTTTCATCAATCTCACCGCCCCCTTTCATTTTGCCACGGTTGAAAATCGTTGGTCGGATGTGCTTCATCCGCTATTGCCCGAAAGCTGGTACCCCCAGAACCAGGATGCGATTGCCGGCCTTTACAACGGCCTTCTCGGGGGGCGACAGTTGGGGTGGCTCGATGTCTTCAAGCAGATCCCATGGGATGCGTGGTTAACCCCGCTGATAACCTGGACGATATTTGTCTTGCTGTGTTATTTTGTCATGCTGTGCATTGTTAGCCTCTTAAGCAAGCAACCGCTGTACAATGAGCGTATGAACTTTCCTCTGTTGCGGGTTCCGTTGGTTATGCAGGAGGCCCTGGACAGCAACCGCCTGGGGACGTTTTTTGCCAATCGATTCCTGATTGCCGGCCTGTTAGTGCCGGTTTGCCTGCATCTGCTCAATGGGCTGGCTTTTTATTATCCATCTATACCGCAGATTCCGACCCTGATTTTGGCGGGCAAATATTTTCCGAAATTTGGGCTGCTTTCCGGGTTTTTCAAATTGAAAATATACATCTATCCGGCCTTTATCGGATTTGCTTTTTTAACCTCCAAACAGATTTCGTTTTCCTTCTGGTTTTTTTTCATTGTGGGAATTTTGCTGTTTGGATTGCTCAGTGTGTTGGGTTTAAATATTCCGGCTGCGGCTTTAGGGATCACCTTCGGTCCCACCATCTCGCGACCCGAGGAGACCCAGATGATTGGCGCCTATCTCGTGTTTTTTCTGTTTTTAGCCTGGCTGGCGCGCTTTCATTTTATCAATATCATTCGTTATGGTTTCGGCTTCAAAAAAGATGCCCATCCGGAGGCCGAATGGCTGCCCACGCGCTTTGCTTTCTGGGGATTTGTTTTGGGAAGTCTGGCCATCGTGCTCTGGTGTCATTATTTTGGCATTCCAATGCTATTTTCCTTGCTGGTCGTTTTTGCCTTTTTTATGTTTACCCTGGTTGCCATGCGGGTTATTTGCCAGGGGGGGATCGCCTATTTTACCTTAACCGCCGCCCCCATGGACGGACTGATGGCATTTTTCGGGTCCAAGTTCTTCACCAGTGTGGGCATCCTGGTTGCCGCCGTCATACAAAAAGTGTTGTTCGTCGATTTACGGGAATCGCTCATGCCCTCATTGCTGCATGCCCGCAAGATAACCGATAAGACGCGCAGCAATCGATTGATATTTTTTGCCATTGCCATCACTCTGGTTGCCGGAGTGCTGATCTCGTTTTTGGCCATGTTGGCGCTGAGTTACAAATTCGGCATGCGGGAATTGCAGCTGGACTGGGCCACCCGCACGACGGTTGCCCTTTATGATAACATTTACAGCCTGGTCGAATCTCCGACAAAACCGGGGGACTGGGTGATGATTTTTTCAATTACCGGCGCGGTGGTCATGCTGGTTTTGGTCATCTGTTATCATCGTTTTTACTGGTGGCCGATCCACCCCATCGGTTACCTGACGGCGTATAGTTCGGCCATGCGCATTCTGTGGTTTAGTTTCTTTATTGGTTGGGCCTGCAATGCTCTGTGCATGCGCTATGGGGGGGTACGATTGTTCAAAAAACTACGTAACTTTTTTATTGGACTGATTATCGGTGATTTTTTTATGGCCGGCACCTGGGCCATTATCGGACTTTTCAGCTATTCCAGCTATTTGGTGCTACCGGATTAAAAATAGTTATAAGTTAATGGTTATTAGTTATTTGTAGATGCGGTATTCTTTCTTTTTTTATTTCCAATAACGAATAACAAATAACAAATAACGGAATCTCTCCATGTACGAAGATAAAGAACTGCAAGAGTATCGAGACCTGCTGGAAGCCCCGAGCGAGTTTGAGGAGGGTTTCGACTGGAAGACGGTGGTCGGGGCCATTTTTATCGGCTTTCTGATGATGCCCGGCAGCATGTATCTGCAGCTGGTCATTGGTAGCGGTATCGGGCCGGCGGCGCGGTGGGTAACCATCATACTGTTTGCTGAACTGGCCAAGCGATCTTACAGCGAACTTAAGCAACAGGAAATATTTCTGCTCTATTATATGGCCGGTGCGGCCCTGTCCACACCGTTTCAGGGCCTGTTGTGGAATCAATACCTGGTGCAATCCGATGCGGCCCGGATGCTGGGTGTTACCGAGTTTATTCCCACCTGGGTGGCGCCGGCACCGGAGTCGTCGTCACTGGTGGAACGTACTTTTTTTCACCGCGACTGGCTGATTCCGATTTTGCTGCTGGTCGGCACCCAGATCATTCAGCGTATCGATCAGTTCGGGCTGGGATATGCGCTTTTTCGCATTACCTCCGATGTTGAAAAGCTGCCTTTTCCGATGGCGCCGGTGGCGGCCCTGGGAACCATGGCCCTGGCTGAATCCACCGAGGACAAGAAAAAAAGCTGGAAATGGCGTGTCTTTTCCATCGGCGGCGTTATGGGGCTGGTTTTCGGGGCGATTTATGTGTTGCTGCCCACTGTATCGGGTCTCATTCTCATGGAGCCGATCCGACTGATTCCCATTCCCTGGGTGGAGCTGACCGGTCATACCGAAGGGGTGCTGCCGGCGGTGGCCACCGGGATTCAGCTGGACCTGGGATTGGTTTTTATCGGTATGGTGCTGCCCTTCTGGGCAGTGATCGGCGGATTGGTGG
Source organism: Desulfobacterales bacterium (assembly GCA_050124655.1). Classification (GTDB taxonomy): domain Bacteria; phylum Desulfobacterota; class Desulfobacteria; order Desulfobacterales; family JAHEIW01; genus JAHEIW01. The sequence goes on along the minus strand of JASFEV010000024.1, from coordinate 6,505 downwards.
GAATTGTCATTACGATTGTGGCCAACCCGATTCTATATAAAAACGGAATATTGACCCGTTGGCATCCGGGCATGGAAACCGTCGATACCATGTTTGCCAATAATTTTGATTTTTACATGAGTTTCAGCATCGGTTTGGGTCTGGCGATTGCCTTTGTAGGGATCTGGCATGTGCTGCGCTCCTTTGGAAAGCACGAAGGCACCAAAGGCCGTCTGCAGGATTTGTTTCGCCCGCCGCCGGGTCGCGGGGATTTCAATTTTTGGATTTCCATCGGCATCTATGTTTTTTCCACCGTGTCTTATGTGTTGCTTTGCCTGTGGCTGGTTCCCAATTTTCCCTGGCCTTTTTTCCTCGCTTACGGATTTATATACACGCCGGTGGTTTCTTATATTACGGCCCGGATGGAAGGGATTGCCGGCCAGTTTGTGAGTTTGCCGCTGGTGCGAGAGATTAGCTTTATTGCCGGTGCCAAATATTTTGGTTATCAGGGTATCGAGATCTGGTATGCGCCGATTCCGATTCACAATTACGGTGAAGCCACCGTCAATTTTCGACAAATCGAGCTGACCGGCACCAGCATTCGCGGCATCATCAAGTCGGAAATTGTGGTCTTTCCGATCGTCATGACCGCCAGCCTGCTGTTTTCGCAATTTATCTGGCGCCTGGCCCCCATACCCTCCAGTGCCTACCCCTTCGCCCAGGAAATTTGGCATCTGCAGGCCTTGAACACGCTGCTGATGCAAAGCTCAACCCTGGAAGGCAATGCTGCTTTTTATCAGGCGCTGAATATTGTTTACGTGATTGCCGGTTTGGGGCTGGGGGTGATAACTTATACCATCTTGACCCTGTTTGGTCTTCCGATTATGCTGGTGTATGGTATGGTGCGCGGTTTGGGCCAGACCCTGCCGCATGCCATGTTCCTGGAGGTGGCCGGGGCGTTGCTGGGACGCTTTTTTTTCCTCAAACGCTACGGGGCCATGTGGCGCCAATACGCACCGGTTTTGCTGGCCGGATTTTCCTGCGGTATGGGGCTGACCGGAATGTTTGCCATGGGGGTCACTCTGATACTGAAGTCTCTGGGTCGGCTCGCCTATTAATGCGTATCGGTTTTCGACTCAATGTGACTGTCAAAATTATCTTGCGGTATTCAAACTAAAAGCTGTTTCAGAATTTCTTTGGCGTCTAATTTTCTAAAAGCGCAAGTCGCCTTGATTCCTTTGGAGAAACGCTTAATATATGATTTTAAAAGCCAAGCCGGCTTTTAGAATACTTACATGCTTAACCAGGATCAAAAATGCCTCAATCCTCATCCCCCCAGCCGCTCACAGTTGTTTTGATCGCTTTGTATAAGTATCAAAATTTCCCCATCCGGACAATGCACGCATTGTTAGAAAATATGGAAGGCGTTGATCCGCACACCATTTTTTTTAAAAATCATTATACCAACGACCTCAGATATCCCACTGCCAAAGAAGAGGAGCTGTTTGCAGAAAAAATCCGTGAACTCAACCCATCCATTGTCGGTTTGAGTGTCCTCTCACCCTATGTGGCGATTGCAAAACGGCTGACGCAGATTATTAGAAGAAATTCATCGGCCGCAGTTGTCTGGGGCGGCATCCATCCAACTTTGTCGCCTGAAACCTGCATCCAAGAAGCGGACCTGATTTGTTTGGGTGAGGGTGAAGGCGCCCTGACGGATTTGGTCCAATCCATACGAGACGGAAAAGATTATCAGCAAATTGAGAATGTATGGTCAAAAAATAATGGGCACATCATCAAAAATTCGATGAGACCCTTAAACCCTGATTTGGATTCAATTCCTTTCCCGGCATATGCAAGAGATTCCTTTTACTTCATCGGTTCCAACCAAATTATCCAAAATGATCCAACGATCCTGGAGCCTATTTTGGCAATCATGCCCGCGCGAGGGTGTCCGTTCATGTGTACCTATTGTGTGAACAGCTTGTTGCGACCCAAGTATAAAGGTTTGGGGCATTTCAATCGCAGACGCTCGGTTCCGAATGTGATCGCCGAATTGAAGGAAAGTTTAGCCATTCCGGGGAACCGAAAAAAAATTGTTGAGTTTCATGATGAAAATTTTGGGATAGATGAGTCCTGGTTGAGTGAATTTGAAATGCTGTACCCCAAAGAGATCGGATTGCCGTTTAAGGTCCAGTACAACCCAACGCTGGTCAAATCGTCGACGATTGGCCGGTTGGTTAAAAGCGGCCTTCACCGCGCTAAATTCGGCATCGAGGCCGGGACGGATCAGATCAGGAATCAGGTCTTCAAGCGGCCGGGCAAAAATAACCAAATCATCAAGCTCGCTCATGAGATCGCCAAATATGATGTAAAAATTCGTTACGATTTAATCTTGGACATTCCCTATGATACAGAAGAAACATTGAAGGAGACAATTGATCTTCTGTTGGCATTACCGAAACCACTCCATTTTAATTTGTATTCACTGCAATATTTTCCGGATTATCCGTTAACACAAAAGGCATTATCCGATGGACACATCAAAGAAGAAGAAGCGCAGCTTGACACACTGGCTCAGCGCTTGTTTCGAACGTGGGGATTTGCACCCAAATTATTTCCATTCACAAAAAAACAAATGCTGCAAAACATTATCTGGCTGATTGCTTTTGGACACACCAGCGATGGAATTGTCAAAGATGCCGTCCTGAAGGACTCTCTGGTGGCTAAGGTTAAAATCATCTATCTACATTTGAAAGCGGTATTTTGGGGCAAAATACGCGAAATTAAAAGGGTCATGAACAAAAGGATCGCTTAACGGAAAACCGTGTTCAAATCCTCGTGATCCTGCTGATCGTCAAATTGAGGCGATTGTTTCAATCCCTTTACTTGCCAATTGATACCTTATTAGGTATAACGGCAAAGCGCATTTTCTCTATGCATATCGGCAATGTTTTTGACAATCCCGATAAAACCGGCATTTGTCTGGTATAAACGCTTCAAAGAAAAGAGAGGTTGTCATGAAAAAAAGGGTGGTCATCGGTATGGCAGTGCTTTTTTTATTTGTCCCCGGTATGACTATGGCAGGTGCGCCCAACCAGGTTGGCGGATTTGTGCTGGGTCAGGATATCAAAAAATTTGAAGACCGGGTGATCATGGACACGGCCCTGCCGGTGCGTTATGCCGAAAATATCGAAGAGGTCGAAATCAAATTTACCCAGGGATTTAAGAGCGGACTGATCACCTATGGCACCTGTGCGAAACCGGGGCATATCGTCAGGATCAAATTAAAATATGCAGATTCCAGCAATAAGTTCTATCAAAAATTGCTGAAAAGTTTTAAACAGCGATTCGGCGAACCGGATGAATACCGCGGGGATCCTTTTAAAATCGTCGATGCCTGGAAATGGTCATTTGTAAACAGTGAAAATCAGAGCATCAGTCTCACTTTGCAGCACAACACCAAGGATGAAGAGGAAAAAAAGGGCACTGCGGTCAAACTGACCAATATAACCTTAATCGAAGAAGACCATCTGTGTTATAAGCGCAAGCAACTCGACTATCGGGAAAGACTGCGACAGCGCGAGTGGAAAGCCGTCAAGCCGCAAGACAGCGGGTGGGAGCTTTTCATACCGCGCTAGTGGAGGAGCTTTGCAGAATCGATGGAAAGAGATCGCCTGGTACGGCATGCGCTTTAAAATTCCCGCCGACTGGCAGCTCAGCCAGATCGGGATCCGCTACTTGTCCATCGAAGATGAATTCGGACCGGTCATGGAAATTAAATGGGCACCGGTTAAGGGCCAATTTTCACATTCAGCCCACCTCAAACGCTTAAGCGCTCTGCAAAACAGACAGCTGAGAAAATCCATTAAACCCGAACCCCTTTCCGCTGAATGGGCCCAGGCCTTGTCTGATTTTAATGCCAGCGAATTTTCCTGGCATTCCCATTCAACTCGTGGCCGGGGCGTTTTGTTGTATTGCCCGACCTGCGGAACTGCCGCCCTGGTACATTTTTTTTTGAAAGACCCAAATCGCAATCCAACTGTTGCAAGCGACATTTTAAGCTCCATTCGTGACCACCGCTCGGACGGTCAGAATCTGTGGGCGGCTTACGATATTCGCGCACTGGTACCCGAGGGCTACGGGTTGAAAAGCTATCGTTTTGAAGCCGGTCAATATGAGCTCGATTTTGCAGAGGGGAGCCAGCATGTGATCTTGTATCGTTGGTCCATGGCGTCTGTTTTATTGGACAAACAGGATCTGGTGCAGTTTGCCAAATCCGTTGTCCATTTCGGCCGGACCGAACCGGTTGCCGGAACCTTTGACGGCCACGATATGGTTGAGTGGAGCGAATCCCCGCTTGCCGACTGGCAGCGAAGCATAAGCCGCTTTAAACGCACATCCTCCTACCACTGGCTGGGGCTCTGGCATCTGCAAGCTAAAAATCGCATTCTGGGTGTTCGGGCTGAAGGAAAAAAACCGCTTGATACCGCGGTGCTCGATCATATTTGCAGCCATTATGAGATTATTTAAGAAAAAGCCGAAAGGCCCGTCAATCAGCCGGGCGGAAGCGCTTAGTCGAATTCCGTCAAAAAATACCCAGATACGCGAAGCGCAATCGGATAGCGGCGAGGTGGTTATTCATTATCCGGTGACGATACGCCCTTTTTTTGCGGGACTGGTAAAGCGTTTTGGCGGATCTGAAGCGCACATTCAAACTAGAAAGCTTCAACTGGATGCATTGGGGACTTCGGTTTGGGCGTTGATTGACGGAGACGCCTCGGTGCGGCAGCTGATTGACACTTTCGCCAGAACCCATCAACTGGAGCCTCGGGAGGCGGAGGTTGCGGTCACCCAATTCTTAAGGGAGCTTGGGCGGCGGGGTTTAATTGGAATGCGCTAAATGAACCCGGCGGCGGCATCCAACCGCAACCTACCTAAAACCTTTGCAGGGCATCATCTCTAGAGTTGACGATGGGCAGGAAAGAATCAAATCCGGCGATTTCAAAAACCTCCTTAACGTAATCCTGCATGTCACACAGCATCATCTTACCTTCTTCACGTTTCAGCGCCTTTGTCGCTTTAAGAATCACACGCAAACCGGCGCTTGAAATGTAATCAAGATCTTTGAAATCAATGATCATATTTTTAGAACCGTCATCGATGGCCTGAAATATTTTCTTCTCAAATCCCTGAGATGTATTCGAATCAAGGCGTCCATTGAGCTTAAAAATGTTGATCCCGCCGTGGTTTTCTTCGATAATTTCCATATACTGTCCTCCATGTAAATTAACCTAAAATCAGCCCTTAACCCTTTTCTTTGCGGGTTGAGGCTCCGCAATATTTTTTTTAAGTGTTAATATGTTTTTATCTTTACAGCGCTGGTAACAAACTTCATCCATCAGGTTTTTGGCCAGATGAATCCCCAATCCGCCGATTTTGCATTCCTCAATGGTACATCCCAGATCCGGTTCATCAACCTCAGTGGGGTTAAACGGAATACCGTCATCTTCGATGCTAAACAACAATTCGTTATCCTGAAGAGAGATATTCACGGTAATGAGGTGTACTTTTTTATCATTATAACCGTAGGATATGATGTTGGTAAACAGCTCATCAAGGGCCAGGTTGGTTTCAAATATAAACTTGGGAGACAGTCCGATAGACTCTCCGAAGCCTTCTAATTTCTGGCACAAGGTATCCAGCTCGGACAGCTTGTTTTTTAGTTTAAAGGTGATTTTATTTTTGCCCATGAAGGTTTACCTTTAAGGCATTAAATCCGCAGTCGCTGATCGCGTCCATTGTAGCGCAAAAAAACCGATCTTGGAAACAGTTTTTTACGCCCTTTAAATCAGGCTAACGCCTAAATTGACCATGCATTCTCCGCACATATCGCCGCGCCCGGCTAAAAATCTTTCTTCCCAGGAATCGATATGTTTAGCCACGGCTTTGAAGATACGCGGCATGATGTCTGGAAATTGCTGTAAGGTTTTGCTAAATTTTTCGCGTTCCAATACCAGACAAATGGTATCCTCGGTGGCTTTCAGGGAAAACAGCCGGCGAATTTCCCCCATCAGGGTCAGGCCGCCGATAAATTCACCGCTTTTGCAGTCTCTGATTTCCCTGGCATTGCCGTTATCTTTGCGTTCCAGACTGGCCTTTCCGCTGATGAGATAAAAAGCCCGCCCATCATCTTCGTGTTGTTTAAAGATATATTCGTTTTTCTTAAACTTTTCTCTGGTGCAAAGATAAGCAAAAATCTTAAGTGTTTCAAGCGGTAGCCCTGAAAAAAAGTATGTCTGCCTTAAGATCTCCAGGTTTTCTTCTAATTCACTGGACGGATTGGCATTGGCATCATTTCTTTCCGACGAGCTCATACAACATTCCTTTCCGGGCCATCAGTTCGTCATAGGTGCCGATCTCAAGAATTTTACCGGCTTTCATGACGGCCACCCGATCATAGTTTTTAATGGTATCCAGGCGGTGCACGACTGAAATAACGGTGCTTTTTTCCTTCCAGCGGGTT
>JASFEV010000023.1:0-25257 GCA_050124655.1 Desulfobacterales bacterium | reverse complement strand
ATGATGCCGCTCTGACCACCAGGCGTTTTTGTCGATTCCCAGATGTCCACAAAAAATATGGCCCAGTTCAAGGGCCAGTCGGGCATATTTTGTCTCCGGTCTGTCGGCCTGACCGATCATTACCAAATAGCTGGCGTCTTTTTCCAGATTCAAATGGCGGTATTTTTTCCGGATGGACGGGATCATGCGCACTGCCGTATCGCTGCGAAGATCATCTGAAACGACCTCGCGCACCACGATACCGTGCAGAGCGCAGTTTTGAACCGTGTTTTCGATGATGCGGGTTGGCAGCCGTTGTGTGGCCGGGGAAGATGTCAGCCGTTCGGCCAAAACTGGCTCACCTTCAGTGTCGTTCAGATCGTATACAAACCGTACCGGGCCCATGGGCGCCAGGATTACCAGTGGGCGGGCATTAAATTTGAGATGCCGGCCGAACTTGCGCGCCCAGGTGCGTGCCGTGGCCACATGGGACAGCGTCGGGTTTTGGGTGTAAAGCAAGAAACCATTAAAGGCCGAGTATTGCGGCAGGCGGGCGATAAAATTGAGCAGCTGCATAAGCTCACGGCTGCTGCGGTAGCGGCTGTCCGCAGCAAACATTTCATCGATCGCATTGGCCTCGGTGGCCGGATCAGCCAACGGGTCATAGGCTGCGCCATCGAATTGATCAACGGCGCCTTTCGAAAACAAGTTCAGTTGCTGTGACATGATATCTTGCCTTTACGGTATTAAAAAAACCCCGTTTCTCATGTTGAGAGACGGGGTTTTTGATTTCATACCATGGCGACCTCTGGATTGCGGATGCGTATGTTGAAATATTATTCCGCTTTTAACACAGGGGCTTTCGTCAAGTCAACCACCGGGATCCGGATGTCCATCGAAAACCCATCTAGATCGCATTTGTTTAAGTTTCAAGCGTATTGAGCCGATAGTAGACTGAGGCACCCGTAACGTTTTTTGTTGTTTTAGGAGAAGAATCATGCGAAGCACCTCAGTCTGCTATAGAATTAAATCGAGCATGAATCCGGAGGCGCTTGATAGTTTGTACACCCAGCAGGTTAAGAAAAAGCTGGCAGCGATTCTGGACTCAATGGATGAGATGGAGCGTCAGGTGCTGCAGATGCGCTGGGGATTGATCGATGGTTGTGAGATGACCGTTGAAGAGGTAGCGAAAAAGCTGGGCAAAAGCCCGCAACAGGTCCAAAGCTGGGAAGAACAAGCCATACGCATCATGCATCACCCCGAACTCGCCCGCCGGAAGGACAACCGATAGGGCCTTCGGCGGTGCTATCGGGAGCGACGCGTAAATACCCATTGCGTGCTGTTTGAGAGTTTTGCGCTAAAGCCATAGCCATCCGAGTTAAACGACTTTAGATCTTCCGGCCGGTCTATCCGATTTCGGATAATAAAATCACATATCCGGCCTCTGGCTTTTTTGGCATAGATCGCCACCACCCGATAGGCCGAATTCCGTTGTTCTTTAAAGATCGGAGTAATCACTGTGGCCTTCAATTGATCGGCTTTGACGGCTTTAAAATATTCAAGCGAAGCCAGGTTAATCAACACTCCGGATTTTTCTTTTTTGAGAAGGGCACCCAGCGACTGATGGATGCGATTTCCCCAAAATTCATACAGGTTTTTACCCCTGGCGTTTGACAATTTGGTAGCCATCTCCAAGCGGTAAGCTTGGATCAGGTCCAGCGGACGCAGGATTCCATAAAGGCCGGACAGAATTCGAAGGTGCTGCTGGGCGAAATCAAAATCTTTTACTGTGTATGTGTCAACATTCATGGCCTCAAATACATCGCCCTTAAACGCCATCAGGGCCTGTTTGGCGTTGCTAGAATCGGGGCGCATCTTCCAATTCCGATAGCGATCGACATTTAAAACGGCCAATTTTTCACTGATCTTCATCAACGACACCAATTCGGCTACGGAAAGCGTGCGCAGCGCTTTTACCAAAGATGCGCACTCAGCGTAAAATTCCGGAGTCGAGTGTTTTGATTTGCGAGCGGATGGCTGCATGTCTATGGTTTTCGATGAATTCAATACGAAAATCATTTGGCGCTTATTCCTCTCTCCCGCCTTTTTTGACGTCCAATCAAATAAAACCGTTACGCTAATCATTCCATATCGAACTCTTTGACATCAAACCAGTAGCCGGTTTTACTGATGTAATCCAGCTCGAATTCAATTGTTTTAATGTGATTATTTTCGATTTCAAGAAAGCGGGCAAACATCTGTTGGGCATCGGCGGGCATCTCATCAACCATTTGCTGGTAAAATTCGGAGGTTTTAATTTCCATTTTGAGTGCTCTGCTGAGCATCTGTGATTTGAGGCCACGGGAGCCCTTTTCAACCAGTGATTTGACCTCTGCCGCATGCCGCTCGATTTCTTCCAGCGATGGGGCGCTGGTGTGTAATTTTTCAGCGCTGAGCTTTCCGGTTTTCTGCCATTGTTCCAGTCGATCTTTCAGGTAGTCGAGATGGCCCTGCTCATCTTTACCCATGGTCTGAAAAAATTGTCTACCTTTGTCATCAACTTCAGCTTCCGCGGCTTCAAAATAAATATTTCTGAGTTCGGTCTCATATTCAATCGCAGTTTGAATTGCTTTTTCAATTTGCATAATACCTCCACTTGACATGCATGCCGCTTGGCGACGATAGTCGTTTGTAGAAATGATGATGCTGAAACCTTGTGACTTAAAGTAGGTACCCATTTTTCAAGGTCAAGCACACCTCAGATAACTGTGCCGGAGTAGTCACAAAATTTCATCATTGACGCCTCCCATAAATCTCTTTATACTCCCGCCCTTCGCCCAAATCGAAGGTCTTGGCAGTAGACCCTCGAACAGCGCACAATATACAAAATCCATTAATAGGCAGCAATTGTGAAATCAAAGGTTTTTTATGGCTATCGTATTGTAGCGGCCAGCTTTATCATTCAGGCGGTGTGCATCGGTCCGCTGTTTACCTACGGTGTTTTCTTCAAGCAGTTTCAGGTTGAGCTGGGCTGGTCGCGGGCGATTATCTCCGGCGCTTCGTCATTGGCTTTTTTTATAATGGGTGCCGCGGGGATCATTGCCGGCCGGCTGAATGATCGCATCGGTCCTAAAAAGATTATGGTCGTCTCCGGCACCTCCCTGGGTCTGGGTTACCTTTTGATGGCATACATGCAGGCCCCTTGGCAGCTATATGTGCTGTATGGCATCATGGTGGGTATCGGTTTCAGCACCCATGATGTGATTACATTGTCCACGGTGGCGCGCTGGTTCATCAAGCGCCGGGGGATGATGTCGGGTATCGTCAAAGTCGGCACAGGCGCCGGACAACTCATTGTTCCTTTGATTGCCGCCGCTCTGATCGCTGCTTACGGTTGGCGGCATGCCTATTCGATCATCGGTGCGACAGCACTTGTGATCCTTGTGGCCGCCGCTCTGGTGCTGCACCGCGACCCCCAAGACAAAGGGCAATTACCCGACGGCAATAGCGCCGATATCGATAGATTTACGTCGGCGTCAACGGGTCGCAGCATTACTTTCCAAAAGGCAGTCCGTAAGGGGTCTTTCTGGATTTTGTGCGTTGCAGAGTTTACCATCTTTTTTTGCCTGCTGACCATGATTGTGCACATTGTACCGCATGCCACCGATCTGGGGTTGCCCCCGGGTACCGCAGCAGCTGTTCTCGCCACCATTGGCGGTGTCAGTATGGTGGGCCGGATCTCCATGGGCACCGCCAACGACAAAATCGGCGGGAAGCGTTCGCTGATCTTTTGTTTTATCATCTTGCTCTGCGGTTTGATCTGGCTGCAGATTGCGGAAAATGCCTGGATGCTGTTTTTATTCGCTGCCGTTTATGGCTTCAGTCACGGCGGTTTCTTCACGGTAATGTCACCAACGGTGGCTGAGTTGTTCGGCACCGGATCCCACGGGTTGCTCTTCGGGCTCGTCTTATTCAGCGGCACCATCGGTGGTGCGGTCGGTCCGGTTTTGGCCGGCCGGATGTTTGACGTGACCGGCAGCTACCAGGGTGTTTTTTGGATCCTCACTGGTCTGGCGCTCACCGGTCTGATTCTGATCTTAATGCTCGGGCCTCTGCGGAAAGCTGACAGCAGGGGATAGGGTATTTTGCATATTTGCTCCTGTTAACTTTATTGCCCAGCAAATGTCACGCTAAATTCCCAATCGGCATTCAAAACGTAACCAAAGCATTAAGATAGATATTCGCAATCGTATACGGCAAAGGCCGGTTTGGAACCGGTGTTCTGTTTCAGGGAACGCATGCGCAAAATATTCAGTTTCCTTCTTTCATCGAACCATCTGCCCCACATCCAAAACCGCAAAACACGCTATCTGAAAACCAGAGACACTATATGTGGTATAATTTAATTGACAATTGTCAAGATATTGTTATAAACTAAATAAAATCGGTTGACTGTAGCAATTCCCTCATACAATCAATTAAAAATGTATACGACGGATAAAAAAAGCTCATGAAATACATTCCCTGCCCCAAAAGTAAAGCCAACAATAAAAAGCACGTCGCTATTTGCAAGCAATGTTCTCACCGCAAACTCTGTTCGTCATACCTGAATTATCGCCAACCAACATTACCGTTGAAAAGATAAAGGGGGTCATGATGACCGATGAGATGCTAGCTGAAGCGGAAGAAAAGCTTTTCAATGATCTTCGCGATGAGCCTTGCATCGTCTGTGGGGATCCCTACATGTATGTTCTGGGCAGCTATACACCGGAACAGCCATCGGGAGCCCCAAAACGGGTAGACAAAGTACCCGTTCTTTACTATACGCTATGCCAAAACTGCTTTAATAATGGCCGTATTCCCACAGCGCGCATAGAGGCCGTTTATCGTCGTAAATTCGGTAAGATCGCCGCTTAATTAACAAGAGTTTGCTTTCAGAATCCAAAAATGGAAACACAAACCCCACTTCTCGCTCCCGGGAAGCGGGGTTTTTATTCGGAACTCACGTCGCGCGTAAATTCGCAATCCTCAATCGAATAATCCTGAGCTACTAGGGTAATTCGGAGATAACCTGTCGATATTCTTCCTCTGTAAAAGCCGGAAGCGTTTCAGTACTGACGGCGCCGCCCGATGTTGTAGCCAAAATGACTTTGGCTGCGGTTTTAATGTCCGGTGCATCGACCATAAGCACGATATCATAGCGGCCCATCGTTAGAAAAAATCCATCGACGGTTGCCCCCATCGATTCACATAACTGCTTGAATGCATCAAGTCGACTTGGACTTTCCTTGATTTTATCAATGCCTTTGGCCGTGTATTTGACTAGCGAAATAAATTTAGCCATGGTGTGGCCTCCCTTCATCGATTGGTATGGGCGTAAATAGTGGGGTGATGATTGTTAAGCTCCCGGCAGAAACCGACATCCTGCCGGGAGTGGCACGCGCACAATTTAAGGGGCTGCTCCATTTTATCTGACTTTCAGGCGAAAAGTTTGCTAAGACCAGTGCCGATTCAGAAACAAAAGGGGCCGAGAGCTTTGGAAAACGAGCAACGATTGAACTGGAAAAGGTGAATGCGGCAATTAACTTAATAGAAAGCACTCTTAAGCGGCGGTATTCAGATTCTGGCGAGTATGCTGCAGGTAAGTTGATACCTTAGAATCCTTACAGAGTCAAGAAAATTGAATTTCAACGCAATGGGCCTGCCACGGCGACTTGTCGCGGCGAAGCATAAAAACGCGAAGCCGGAAGCTCCACAGAGCGAAGACGGGACACCCACAGCGAAGATTTAATATTTCTTTTGTAGCTGGGCCTTGATTTCACGCACCAGGCTATTCATTTTCCAGTCGATATTCAAGCCCACCGAGCTCATGCCGCCGACCACAATGGAATAGGCTGTTTTTTCCTGAATGCCAAAGTCTTTGGCAATGTCAAAGATGATGCCGGCCTCCGGTTTGGCTAATTTACCGTCGGCAATGGCGATATCGGCCAGGCGCGAAAGGACAAAGGTTTTATGCCGGTCGTCGCCTTTTTCAGATATTTCTTTAACGTTCGTTTGGATGAGTCGGTCGAGATTTTCGGTGTCTTGCATGATCTCATGAATAACCTCGCCGGGCTCATCCGTAAAATACTTATGTAGGATTTGAATAATGACCTTAATCTCTTCGTCCATTATTACGGCTTCGGTCATGACGAGTTTGAGGCCGGCGGCCGTCACCAACTGCATGGCAGCCAAATCCAGCGGGCGGCGCGGATATCGTTTAATCCAATTCACCCACTGATCCGTGCGGTCTTCCAGCGCGTTCAATTCTTTGTCGGAGAAATCCGATTTGCCGGCTATGACCTTTTTAAAAATAGGCGACTTGGCGAACATCTGCATGACTTTCAGCCGCAGTGGCATCAGCGGGTGGGAGCGGTAATTGACCTCCAGCGCCTCGGGTGTTTCTTTTAGCGCATCGATTTGTTCCAGCAGGGAATCCACGTTCAGATTTAGATTTTTCCCGGTCAAACCGTAGGCTGTTTTTAACATGGCTCGTGCTGCATTTTCAAAATCACCACAGGCGACAAGTCCGATGCGATCCGTGCTGATCTCACATTTCTTGCGCCATCTTAAAAAAATATTTTCCCCCATACTGGGTAGCAGGGTCACGCCCTGGCTGGTCGGATTGGGGTTGATGAGATAGTTCATACGGTTGTGCTCGAATAAAAAATGCCCCAGTTCGTGTCCGAGAATAAATTGAATTTCCGGATCTTCCAATTCTTCCAGGGCCTCTGAGGTAATGCCGATGATAAAAAAATTCTTCTCTTCAGCCGGTTGAACATATGCAAATGCGTTGATGTTGTTCGAATTTAGGCAAAAAACCTCATATTCTCCTTCCAGGCCGAGCTTCTCCTTTGTCTCCGTAACGATGTTGAAGATGCGGGGTGAAATCGGCTGACTCAGCAAAAAAGCGCCGTCTTTTAGCAATTGATTACGGAAGTTGGACTCTCCTAGTTTTTGACGTTCTTCTGAGGTGGATATAATGCCTTCAAGGTTGTAATCCCTGAACAGCAAATCAACATCCTCCTTATCGCCCCTGTACCTGATGCGGTGTAGATCCATACAGATATCTCCTTGTCAAGCGTTGATAAATCTATAAACCATATGAGCGTCTTTCCTATGGCTTGCTTATGGGTTATATTTTTTTTAAACGGAATGCAATCATTTTAATACCTCGAAAATGCCGATTCATTTCGGGGCGCCCGTATCGGAGGTGTCGCTGAAACAAAGGAAGGCAATGCGATTACTTGCTGTGGAGGATTAAAATACGGTTTTTTCGGCTCAGTCTACCGCTTGTCGTGCCACCGCTTGAAAACCGACAGCCGGTCTTGTCAAAGTTTAAACGAAGACAAAAATGTTTGCGGCGAGGGCTATTTCAGGAGGGGGCTCAGTCCTCGTCGATCAGAGTTGTCTTAGTTTGTTCTTCAATTGAAAACTGCAGCCTTGCTGAACCGATTTGAATGATATCGGAGATCTCTAAAAAGATTGATCCTTTCACCGGCTCATCATTGATTTTGGGCCGAGGTCGACCGCCGATATAATTAAAGCAAAAGCCCTCTGGGGTCTTGTTAATGGTGGCCGCAGTCGGATCCATCAGCAGACCTTTGATCACAATATCGGATGTGGGATCTGTTCCGATGGTTGAAATTTTATTGCTGAGTTTGATTTGGCCAACCCCGCCTTCTAAATAATCCAAAGTGCCGACTGGCTCTGTTTTTAGATCCTCATCGGCCGTCTCGGACGCCGACGGCTCCACTTCTCTGACCCTGCCGCGGTTCTGGTTCTGATCCCAGAATCTGACGACATTAATACTTTTGGTGGGATTGCTTTTGATCATCATTTTGCGGTGTTGAGTGGTATTCATCGCCTGGGTTTCATCAAAATCATCCGATGCTTCTGCCGCAGCCTGTTTTGTTGAATCATTATTCAACAACAGCGAATGCTCACCGATGGTGATGACATCGGCATCCTTTAACCAGTGCGAGTGCACTAGCTGCTCGTTGACAAAAGAACCATTTTTGCTCTTCAGGTCGGTCAGTATCAGTCGTTCTCCCAGAAAATCTATCTTGGCATGGTGTCCTGAAACAGCCGGATCATCGATAACAATATCGTTGTTTTCCCGCCGGCCGATGGTCAAAGCAACGCCTTTTTTAAGCTCATATTTCTCAAGCGTTTTATTTTGCAATTTCAATGTTAACGTCGGCATCTTTGCCTGTCTCCCCATTTTGGTTGTTCAAATCATGTCAGTTACAGTGGCACTTTGCTGGACACCTTTATCATATTAAAAATGGCGGTTTTCGTCAAGATTTCTAACACCCCCGGAATTTTTATTCCATTGAAATCATTACAAATTTTATATAATACGCAGATGACTTCGATAATTTCCGGAGGATGCATATGGTGAAGCTTAGTAGAGCCTGCTGAAAAGCAGTCACACATAATAAATCAGAACTTTAGAGATTGAAGAATTTGAAAAAGATGCCGCCAGCTTCAATGCACTGAATCGTCGGGGTTATTCAGCGGCCAGGCCCTATTTTAACGTGCTGCACATGGCTGCTGGGCAGGTCTATTTCGTGTTTGGTTTTCGGGATCAGGTGCAGGGCATTCATCTCCGCAATTATCCCGGGACGATCGAAAACCTGTATCGCATAAAACATAAAGAGGTTGCCAAATACCCCCACATGCACTGGCTACCGGTGGAAGAAATCAGACGTTTGCTGGCCGGTTCGTGAAAATCAAGAAAGTTATAATTTCATGGACGTCCCATATATTAATAGAAACTGCTTGCTTTTAGCCCCTGAAAGGATTACAATAATAATTGTCAATAAAGTCCCGTCATTAATTGGCGGGTCAGTTTCGTTCTGAAGGAAGTATCTATTCGCCGGTTCGGCATCCTCCAGTTAGAGACGTTGATAATCTTGAAGAAAGGAGGATGTTGTCATGGCCAATGGTACTGTTAAATGGTTCAATGATCGCAAAGGATTTGGCTTCATTGAGCAGGAAGACGGACCGGATGTATTCGTCCATCATTCTGCCATCAACATGAGCGGTTTCAAATCTCTCAATGAAGGCGACCAGGTTACATTTGATATCGAGCAGGGTCAAAAAGGTCCTGCCGCTGCCAATGTGACAGTGGTTTAATCTTTTCCGAAGAAAAAAAAGGCATTCCTTCCCTAGGCGGGGGAATGCCTTTTCTTTTAAGACGAGCGCTCGATTGAAAAAAGAGCCCTATAAACCGTAAAAACAAGAATTATTCTTTAATTTCTAACAATTCGATGTCGAAAACGACGGTTTGACCGGACAACGGGTGGTTACCATCCAGCGTCACCGAATCTTCACCCACTTCCGTGATAACAACAGTCATTTCATTGCCACTGGCATTGCTCAACCTTAGCTGCAACCCGACGGATGGTGTTATGTTTTGCGGAAACTCATTTTTAGGGAGTTTCAGAAGCAAATCCTCGCGCCGATCGCCAAAAGCATTTTCAGGCTCAAGCGTCACGGACCTGGATTCACCGGGTTTCATACCTTCCACACCGTCTTCAAAACCTGCCAGCAGTTCCTTATTACCCAGTGTGAATTCCAGGGGATTACGATCCTTGGATGAGTCAAAGACCTCGCCATTTTTTAGTTTTCCGGTATAATGTACGCTTACCAAATCTCCAACCTGGGCTTCTTTCATTCTTATCTCCTTGGTTGATTGAGCATTCGTGTAAATGAGCACCACTCAACAATAAAAAGGCAGAGTCACTCTGACTCTGCCTTATAAGCCGGATGCGTCCTTGCCCTTTCAAAGAATATTATCTGTGGCTATCACCACCGATTCCCTGAGCGGATTTTCAGGATGATTCAAGTTGATTCCCTTATATCATGGACTAGTTAACTATTCCAAATTTAACTGAATTTGTCAATACGCAAAACGGCCGATGTCCTTAAATGGTTGACTGAATCCCTTCGGTTGAATATAGATCTATATACGTTCTTTCGAACCTCCTATTCTGACTGACCCTTAACGGTACTACGTTTCCATAATCGTATCTAATTATTGCCGGAACGAATCCCCTTGCTACGGATATGGTTGCTGCCCATTTGATGGATTTTCAAACAACATAGATCTCAACGTTCGTCTGGGCCTGGAAAGCCGGAATGAATCCAACCCATTTAAATCAAACCGAAATCAAAGAGGCTAAATTGGAAGACGTCAGACGTGATTTCTTACGGCCTGTTGTTTACCCATGGGAGGCCATAAAGGACTACGGGCCGCCGTGTGTCATTTAAAAGGAAAAAATCATGAAAAGTATAAAAACGAATTTTGGAAAGATCGGGTTTCTTATCTTCGCATTTATTCTTTTTCTATCATTGACACAACAACCCATCTGCGCCCAATCGATCAAGCGAGATTACTGGCCCACCGATGGTTGGAAGACGTCGACTCCGGAGCAGCAGGGCATGGATTCTGCTAAATTAGGGATAGCGGTTGAATTTATTCAAGAAAGACTCCCCGATGCATATAGTTTGCTGGTTGTTAGAAACGGCTATCTGGTTTTTGAGAAATATTTCCGCCAGGGCAGCCCGGACCGCATTGCCGTCATTCATTCGGTTACCAAAAGCTTTATGTCGGCCTTGATCGGCATCGCCCTGGACAAAGGCTATCTGAAGCGTGTGGATCAAAGATTGTTCGATTTTTTTCCTGAATATGTCACCGACGATCTAGATTGGCGAAAAAAGGAGATTCGCCTTAAACACCTTTTGACCATGAGCGCAGGGCTAACCTGGAACGATTGGGGTTCAGAATTGTGGGACTGGGTTATTTCGCTGGACTGGGGGGAATATACACTTCAACTTCCGCAGGCAGACTATCCGGGCAACGTTTTTAATTACAACTCATCCTTATCCCATCTGCTATCCATCATTCTGGAGAAATCGACGAAGATCAGCACGCTTGAATTTGCAGATCAAAATCTTTTTAAGCCCTTAGGCATCCGGCAAAGGCACTGGGACAATGACCCTCAAGGCTACTATACCGGCGGTTTTGGTTTAAGTCTTACGGCCCGGGATTTAGCCAAACTGGGGTTCCTGTACCTGAATAATGGGTATTGGGACGGTCAATCAATTGTCTCTGAACAGTGGGTGCAGGCCTCCACGCGCCATAGATGGTATGCCCATCGAGTCTATGGGCCCACCGGGTACGGCTACCAGTGGTGGGTGAAGGAAGTCGATGGCTGTCACAGTTATCGGGCCTGGGGCAGAAGAGGGCAATTTATTGTGGTCGTTCCCAAACTGGATCTGGTCGTTGTTGTCACGTCGGAAACAAGGCAAGCGGTTGCGCCCACTTCGGTTCATTACAGCCCTTTGTTTGATTTGGTTGCAGCCGCTGTTAAAAGAGACCGGCCGCCCAAAAAACCGCTGGAAGCGATCAAATTGCCCGAGGATGTCAAAGCCTTCTTAAATGGCTTTAATCAGGCAACTGCGGATAAAGATATTTTGAAAGTTGCCGAATACGTATCTGATAATTTTCTGAGCTATGGCGTCACCAAAAACCGTCTTCTCGATTTCTTTAAAATAAGTGCGCCTTATATATCGGAATCAAAAGTCATCCTCACCGGGTTTGAACGTCATGGAAACCTGGCTAAAGTCGAAGGCCTGCGAAAAGATAAATATTTTGAAATTCCCATACTGTCTCGCTATTATATCATCAAAGAAAATGGCCAATGGAAATGGTATGGCAACCAGCTTTCCCGTTAACCACTATTCGTTAAAAAACAGTTGTTTCTGTTTATACGATTCAATCCATCCAAACGATATGCACCCGCCCAGAACCTTGAACACAGAACCTTTTAACCTTTTTAATATTGACATTTTTACGGACAAATTGTAGTTTAACAATCGTACCGATTGGCCGGGGGGAACGTTATCGATCATTTACCTTTTGGCATTTAAGCGGAGAAAATATGCAGCTAACCCAGAGTGAAATGATTCAAATTTTGAGAAAACGGGCGGGTCTCAATCAGGCCGAGCTGGGATCCCGGGCATTCAAAACGACCCTGGATTCGGGGCGCACGAAAATTAAGAACATCGAGCTGGGAAAGCAGCGCGTCAGCGACGATGATCTCAATCGCATTGCGCAATGCCTGGAGGTACCTGTACAACAACTCCAGCCGCCGCCGGGCAGCAAAACAATTGAAGCCGCATCATCAACGGAAGGCATTCTGTTGTCTCAAAAGGTTGTTGAAATGTTTCCGGAATTGCAGGAGTATCTGGAGATGCTACAAAAAGCAGCGGTGATAGACGATGTTGACCTGATTGAATATTTATCCAAAAAAATTGCCGGCATCTGGCAGGATGGGCCAAAAACGGCGGCGCCGTCATCCAAAAAAACCGTCAAAACCACTTAAGAGAGGTCTGATCATGTCTGAACCATTTGAAGCTGTTGCCCGCAAGCGGGATTATTATCTTCAAATCATGCACAAAGCCCAGCGATTGAATGATCAGATGTTAATTCAGCTTATTCTAAAAAAAATGGCCCGGCTGGGTCTGTCCAACGCTGTTACCACCGCCAGCGGCTGCACCGTTATTCCCTTTCCCAGCGTGCACTATGCTGCTGAGCCCGAGGAATATGAGCCCACTTCATGGTGGACACTTGTTAAACTGACGTTGGCCATTCCGGGCAGTGTCCTGGCCTTGTTTCTGATCAGTTACTTCAGATGGGGACCGGGCATTTATTGATGTTATTTCATTGCCTGTTTCCTCCATCGCTTCAGCACATCCCTCGATCCACTGCTTTTATTTTCACCAGCCATCCATAAGGTCAGCATACCCAAACGGATTTCTCGCGATATAACCTGTTACCAGTATGTATAAATGTACTTAATATATGTACATTTGTATAATAAGGTCTGTTGGCACAAGCGCTTCCGTTGAGGCGCAACTTTCCCCGTACTGGCCTGCAACAACATCATTTGAGGAGGATGTCCATGACGCTAAGTGAGACGATCGCAGTTCTTAAAGATTATTATAAAGTGATTATTTTTTATATTGTATTTGCGTTGGCCCAATTTTTCTTTTTCTGGGGAATATGCCATCTTATGCCCGGAGAGCGGCTTTACCAGAGGAAAGCCAGAATGAAGGCCGGCAGAGCACCTGCAGCTGCCGTTGTAGATCCCATCAAAAAATCCCAGGCGCCCAATTACGAAACTGAATTAGCCCACAGACAGAAAGTCCTCGATGAGTCTGGCAAAGCGGGCCGACGGCCAGAATAGGCGGTAGCAACCGAATTGGTTGTCGAAGACTTATTTCGCCCAAGCTTACTTGTCACCATTTGATTGAATCGCGCAACACCAAAGACCAAAGTGATGCCATGGTTGCCTCACTGATATCGTCATGTGTAAATACTTTCCTCAAAGCTATGCTGCGGGATTCAAAGATCTGCGGGCGGGCAAACATTTACTAAATCTGCTAGGCTTGCTTACGGCTTAGTTCGACACTTAGCACCCTAAAATAGCCCCCTCTTGTTCGGTCCTCTATACTGCATTTGCCAAATCAGCCCGACCGCCGACAACATTTGAGGTGGCCCAGCATTTCAAGGTGACAATTTCGACAGTCGAGGATGCCTATCAAAGATTGGCGGACGCACATCATATTGCCCTCGCCCCGGGCTCGCATGCCATTTGGATGGCCCATCCCTTCTCAAGTCTGCCAACCAATTATGTAACGCAGATCGGAGATAAAAAATACTGGGGGAACTGAGTTTGGGATATCTTCGGTATCGCCGCCATTTTTGGCAAAGATGCCGTGGGACACACCCCGTGCGGGTGTGGTGAGTGTCGTCAGAGATTACAGGTGACGATCCAACACGGGGAATCTGTCCATTCCGATTGGATCGTTCATTTTGTTGTCCCCGCAGCCCGTTTCTGGCAAAACATCGGTTATACCTGAGCGACGATTCGCACCTTCAGCTCGAAGGCGCATCTTGATCGCTGGTTGCCACAACGGAACGAGCAGGCAGGGTATACCATGTCAATCCAGAAATGCTGGGAGCTTGCCCGGAGATGGTATACGGGTCGTCTTGATTACGGTTGGCAACGTCCGGATCTAGAAAAGATTCAGCAGCTTTTTGACAGCCTTGGGCTTGAGGGGAAATTTTGGGATTTGAGCAGTGCATCCTGATTTAAGCAACGTGGTTAATAGCAGGTAATTAATATGGGAGAGGGTTTATGATGAATAAAACCGGAAGGATTCTTAATGTCACATCAACAGCAGCCTTTCAGGCCGGCCCACTCATGAGCGTGTATTATGCCTCAAAAGCTTATGTGCTGTCCCTTTCTGAAGCGCTCAACAATGAGTTTGCCAAAGACGGCGACAGTTTTATCTTGTGAGTCGTCTCTTAATTATTTATCATAGAACGTATCTGATTCATTTCAACTAAATGTTTCAATATAGGGGGATATATGGATCGACCATTTGTCACTGAAAATGCAAAAGAACGTGAAAGATTGCAGTTACTCGTTGAACGCCTGACGGACGAGGAGCTGATATTCCCGATAGGCAATGGCTGGACGATTGCGGTCGCCTTCGCACATCTGTCATTCTGGGACCAGCGGGCACTATTTTTGTTGCGCAAGTGGAAAAAAGAAGGTGTTGAACCCTCACCCATCGATATCGATGTTACAAATGATTCCCTTCTTTCTTTATGGTTGGCCATACCTCCGCGCAAAGCGGCCAATCTTGCGATTTCATCTGCTGAAGCAATTGATCGTGAACTAGCGCAAGCCTCTACTGAGCTCATTAATGAGATTGTGGGCCTTGGAGAAAAATTTAGACTTTATCGATCGATTCATCGCAAACAGCATCTTGATGAGATAGAAGAATTTCTAAGCGACACGAGCAAAACCTGGTAATCAGGATCAACGCCGATGGTATCCGGGCATGCTTCTTACTGGAATATACCATTAAAAAACCAATTTAATTTTAGCTTATCTTTTCCTAAATTGAATCGACCCTTTCAGCAAAAGATATAAACAACCATTCAATCATTTAATTTATATTTATTTCTTATAAATAGTCATTTAAATTTGGTATATATTTATTTTTTATACTATAACGCATTGTATTTGCACTTGAATTTTCTTGACTTCCTTGAATTTCGTACATACCTATGATGGTAATATAGCGGCTAAGTAATTTACATTACTCAATCAACCTGCTGATCATTCTTTGTCAGATCCTAAACAAATAAGTGTCTTGTTTCTTCTGTCGCAACGACTAGCCGGATTAGGGGCGACTGATCAGACCCCTGTACCTTATGTGTTTCGGTTCGTTTATTAAGATCGCCCCCCTGACATTGATTCTTAAAACCAAATTAATTGACATCCATTTTCTGAGCACATCCAATTTAAGTAAAGGAGCTTTTTCCAATGACTTTTCCGATCATCTTGGCCCATGGGGTATGTCGCTTTGATAAAATTTGGTGCGACTCATTGGAAATCAACAACACCGATGATCCAAAATTGGACAATTTGCACTACTTTAAAGGTGTTCGCACTATGCTGAAGCGCAACGGATTTATCGCCTATCATTCTAATGTCAGCTGGGCAGCAGATGTTGATACACGTGCCCAAGATCTTAAAAAAAATGTTGTGGATGTTTTGCAAAAGCAAGATTGTGAAAAGGTTAATATCATCGCGCACAGCATGGGCGGGCTGGATGCAAGGCATATGCTTTTTAATGATCGGAATTCGGGTATGATCCATAAACATGTGGCCTCAGTGACAACCGTATCGACGCCGCACAACGGCTCTCCCTTTGCAGATTGGGGCACGGAAAACTTGCCGCATGTTATTCCGGTTGCGCAAAAACTGGGGTTGGACTTGAATGCCTTCTGGGATCTGCGAACAGATCGATGCCAAGAATTTAATGCCAACACCGAGGTCATCGATTTTGAAAGTGAATGCGAAAATACGATATTGTTTCAAACGTATGCCGGCAGGCAACACTTTTGGTCTGTTTTTGATGCCCTCAAGCTATCCTTTTACATCATCGAAAAACAAGAGGGCGAAAACGATGGTTTGGTGTCGGTTGCGTCTGCCAAATGGCGTGATCCCTATTTTAAGGGCGTTTTAGAAGACTCCGACCATCTGAACGAATTGGGCTGGTGGGATCTGGCGCAAATGGTTTGTGGTGAGTCCGAGAGGGATTTGCAGAAACGGATTCACCAATTCTATCTGCAGGTGGCTGAAAAATTACCATAAAGCGGTATCAATAAAATATGAATTGCATCAATCGTTGTACGAATTAGATTAAGCTATTACTCACACGAATGTACCGCCGCTGTTACAAAAACAGGGAAAGCTCCAAGTAGGGCCTGTGGCCTTTGAATCAGGTGGCGGGGGGGCTAAAACAACGTCTCCACGAGCCGCCCTGCGACGCTCCTCGGGTGTAAGGCTGACATCCAGCGATTACCATGGACAGGGCGTCGAATGGGTGGCAAAAGATCCATTCATGCTCCTATCCTAGTCTAATTTAAGGACGTTTGCATCACCATTGGGATTTCATCACGGAGGTGTAAAACCAGTAAATCGCATTCTTATTTGTGCCGCCATAAGGCGTTCGTGCCTTGTCCGATCTTTATCAGGATATTGCATCAAACCATCTCGCCTCACATTTAGAAAGGAGGTTGCCATGTCCGTCCAAACTTTTCATGAGTTGCATGTTGTCTCTGACCTTCACTTTGGTGGTAGGCCCGGATTTCAGATATTCCGTCAAGGAGATACATTAGCCAACTTTATCAAAAATATGGCTGCCCAACCGTCCGATCGCAAAATCGGTGTCGTATTTAACGGCGATATTGTCGATTTTTTAGCCGAAGAGCCGGCATCTTATCTCGATCCCCAAGGCGCTATTGCGAAGCTAGAACGCATATTTTATGAGGATCCGGCGTTTACCGGCGTATGGTCGGCCCTCCAGGAATATGTGGCTCAACCCAACCGTCAACTGATTCTGATTCTGGGAAATCACGATGTCGAGCTTGCCCTGCCGCATGTGACCGAATGGATTCTTGAAAATCTCTCAGAGGGGGATGCGGCGGCGCGGGGGAGCATTACCACCTGTTTTGATGGCGCCGGTTTTTCCTGCATGGTGGGCAACAAAAGTGTTTTTACCATCCATGGCAATGATGTCGACATCTGGAACATGGTTGATCACAAACAGCTCCTTGATCTTTCACTCGCGATAAACATTAATGAGTTACCCCCTGACTGGGATCCAAATGCCGGAACCCGCATGGTCATCGACGTCATGAATACGGTAAAGCGCAAATATCCAATTGTGGATCTATTGAAACCAGAGGCTGAAGCGGTTGTGCCGATTCTTTTGACCATGGACCCAGGTCAGTTTAGAAAAATCGCTAAAGTTATGTCCGTCGCGGCTTATCTGACAAGGGACATGGTGCGAAACGCCTTCGAGGCGGTGCCACCTGAAGAAGAGATCACACCGGGCCCAGCCTTTGAAAACAAGGTGATGGATGATTTTTTAAAAAGATACTTTGAATATGATGCAGCCGAAGACAAGGAGGCGCCGGAACAAGATCTGGAAGGAATAGGTGCGTTTATTCCGGCCTTTTTTAGCGATAAAAAGAAAAAGGTAGAAAAATTAAGAAAGGCCCTTAAGAAAGAGCTGGAGGGCGACCCGTCTTTTGTGATCACCAACAAGGATAAAATGTTTAAAAAAATGAAGAAGGAAATAGGGTCTAAAGTTAACTATTTAATAACCGGACATTCGCACAAGGAAAGAGCGATCGCGCGAGAAGAGCCCGGCTGCTATTATTTCAATACCGGTACCTGGATCCGATTGATCCGGTTGACGGAGGATGTTTTAAAAAATTCCGAAGAGTTTGCCAGGGTATATGCAGCTTTTGAAAGCGGATCCATGGAGCAATTGGACGCGATAAACGATCTGGGGCCCGCGCATGACCAACCCCTTGTGATGCTGAGGCCTACCGTTGTATCGATCGTTGAAAAAGATGGACAAACCTATGGTGAATTAAGCCGGGCCAATAAGGACGGATCGCTTCAGCCGGTTGAAAACACCCGGCTTCCGGCTAATTAGACTATAGCTAACAAATGCACCTTTGCCCTTGGGTCTAATCAGGACAATGGGATTGAATTGTCAGGACTGTAAGGGGCATAGTCAAACATAGGGAAACCAATCGTAACACTTATGATACCCCGTGTTTTCCGTGCAGGTAAATTGGGTTAATTTGATTTTTTGGGCATCCATACCTGCTATGATTGATTTTTAAGCTTCTTTCTATCTGTTGAGGCTGCATTCATTAGGTTTTTCTTCTCTGTATATTTATAGTGGTTGTCAAAAAAACGTTCCGATTGCGGAACGCTTTTTTGCTACAACACTTATGCCGCCATCCTTTTTTTTCGGAACATTAATATGACAAGCGGTATAAATAGTTTAACTTAGGAAAGGAGAACTAAAAATGGGTACCCTATTCTTATCAGATGATGGCTTAAAAGAATTTGAAGAAATGACGATTCAGGATTCCAAAGCAGGGAGCGATTTGGAATCCCTTGTTCAACCGACCAGCAATGGCGAAGCTATTGGCTATACGGAAGTGGGTTTTGCCAAACCCATCACCATACATATCGAAAGAGTCTATACCGGAAAATATCCGAAACTTGGTTGGTCGGCGAAAAAAAAGGACATGCTTATCACGACGGCCTATAAAAGTGAAAATTTTGTTGGCGCCAGTCCAAGATCCTTCAATTGGATCCAGAAGGGTATTGATGACACAAAGAAGAGTTTTACGGGTGTTAAAGCAACCCAGGAAGGAACAAACCTGGTTTATGCTAAACCGGCTATAGATAAGGATACCATCATATTAACAATTGATCTTTCGTTTGATGATTTCGGCGATAAATTGCTGGATATTTTTTCACAAATATTTAGCGCTGCCGGCAAGATACCGGCATTTGCTGCCTATTCTCCCTATTTTCTGGTGGCAGGAAAATTAGCGAGTTTAGGCAAAGATATAGGTAATCGGATTTTCGATAGCGAGCCGGAAATTTCTCTGGATGCGAAATTGTATTTCCGCCGTGCCGGAAAAATACCGGTCAAAGAAGGTAGAATTGCTGTTGTTTCTGAAGAATTTTCAAGTGTCGCCAGAAATACCTATACGATCAGTGAGGATGATCTGTTAGTAAATAAAAATTCACATGAGGTCTATAAAGGAAATCATCCTTACATCATTTTATCTTTAGATGGTAGGCCGCTTTCAAGAGAGCTTCAAAATTTTTCGCCGACCCTTGCAAGTGCGGCGCAGTTGAAAAGATTCTTAGCAATTAAGGAAGGAAAAGAAGCGGATGTCGATTTTATCATTGAAGCACTAAACCTCTATAATGACTACCAAATTAGAATGGAAGCCGAGCGACTTAAAAAATTACTCGAACAGCAGGATTTAGATGACAATGATAGACAGCGAATTCAAGATGAGTTAAATGCGAAAACTCAAAACATTATCAACGAGGTTCTACGGCCCACTGAGTACTAGCGGCGACCGATTCGAAATGGACCTTTCCTACTTTTAAAACCTATCAGAGCTGATCCTGTAGGTCGGTGAAGAAGTTAAGTTAAAGCACAATCATCAAAAGGTGATGCTGGATTCTTTTGATTTTACACATCGAACAGGAAACAAAATGAAATTCATCGGATATATAAGAGTTGCGGTATCAACAACATACAACATCATCGCAAATGCGGTGACATTCGGGCGCTATGTATGGCTTGAGGGAAGGGTTCGTAATGGTGTCTTCAGAAACTGGGCCATGCGCTTTGAGTATGCACCCAAAAAATTCGTTATGCCCACAACTGAAGAAGAGATCGTTGATCTTGTGAAGAATTCGAAAAGCGTCAGAGTATTCGGGTCCGCACATTCGTTCAACAGCGGTATAGCGGTCGATGATACACTGGTATCGCTTGATCGATATAGCGGCGTTATCTGGAAAGATAAGGAAAAAAAGCAGATGGCTGTAAAAGGGGGGACACGGGTCAGAGATATCGTCAAAACCCTGCTCAATGATGGACTCGCATTTGCGGCTCAGCCATCCCATGACGCACAGAGTATTGCGGGGATTCTATCCACAGATGTCCATGGAACAGGTAAAAATTGGGGCTTTGTCAGTGAATCAGTTGCGAAGCTGAAGCTGGTCGATGGAAAAGGCCGGATTATCGAATGCCAACCTTCTGATGACCTTTTCAAAGCGGCCATTGGTGGTATTGGCGCTGTCGGCATTATTTTGGAGGTTGTGGTCCAGGGCGTTGATCGCTTCAATGTCGAGCAGATAACAGAGATAAAAACCCTTTCATTTGTAGAGAAAAACTTGAATAAGCTTTTGCAGGATAATGACCATTTTAGTTTCTATTTTTTTCCCTATACGGATAAATGCCAGATTAACACCTGGAATCGCACTGATAAAAGAAAATCCTTTTTGGGAACGTTTCGGGAATTTGTGAGTATATCCAAAGATGCTTTGCTCGCAGCGTGGTTCGGGAATCTATTTGCATACACAAAGCTTTTGCCTGCGCTGTCTTCCATGACGCACAGTATCAAGCGGGGGACCAACCTTGTGCTGGAGAGCAGTGAGGCATTCAACCGCACCATTTATCATCTGCACCAGGAGCTGGAGTTCACCGTTCCCTTTGAAGATACCTTTGAGATGTGCCGACGCTTCCAGACACTTTATGAACAGATGTACGCTGAGGGATTGCCGTATACGCTTTTTGAGGTTCGCTTTACGCCGGCAGGTCATGACCGCACATTGATTGGCGCCGGCCGAGAAAATCGTTCTACCTGGATTGATCTTGTGTGCAACGATTCGGCTGGCTTTGAGAAGTATTATGCAGCCGCCGAACAGTTGATCAAGGAGATCGGCGCTAAACCGCACCTTGGAAAATATTGCGAGAGTCTGGACCGGACCTATTTAGAGCGCTTACACAAGGAACACTTTGCGAAGTTTCGGCAACTGCAAAAAGAACACGATCCCGAGGGCAAGTTTGCCAATGCGTTCACCCGGAGACTTTTCGACGCCAAAACCTACCTGCAGTGATGGATGGCTACTGTGTCTATTTTGTGTGCGTTTCAGGGTTTAAAAGAACACTTAGCCGCAGTGGCGGGTGCCGAATGTTTCATAAAAGTTTGGGCTTCATGTTGGCAATGCTGGATGAAAGGAGGTTGAAAAATGTTCGAAAAGGGGGATCATATGGACTGGAGAGACGCTGAGTCGCCCAAGAAGCTGGAAGAAGCTCTCAAAAACGGAAAAGTGGAAGAGAGCGAGAGCCTGGTTTCATCCCTATTGACGGGGCTTGAGAAAATGCCTCGGCGTGTTGACGAAAAAATAGCGAAGGATGTCCTGGCAACTTTGCGGAAGTTCGCGTGTTTCGATCAGCTCTTCAGAGTGGCTGAAAAGTTTCGAGCCTGCGGACAGAACGATCCTAAAGTTCGCTGCCAGCTGGCTCAAGCGCAAATTGAGACGGGCGAAATCACGCGCGCCATTGAAGACCTTACCGTTCTTAAAAAGGAGCTTGAAACGGAGATAAATGTAAACGGCCTCATGCCTTCAGAGCGCAAAGGTATCCAAGAAAACCTTGGAGAAACATTGGGTTTGATCGGTAGGGCTTATAAGCAGCTTTACGTGAACGCCAAGCCACGCGCTACTGAGCCGCGCCTGGAAGATCTTGACCGGTCACTGGAGCACTACAGCAAAGCTTATAACGATGGGTTGGGTGACTACCTCTGGCATGGCATCAACTATGTAGCGCTTTTGACACACGCAGAGCGAGTGAAAAAAGGCGTCCCCAGCGTTTACTCTCAAGAAGCGGAAAGACACGCGAATGCCATCCTCAGTAGCATCGAAGATAAGGAGAGTCAAGGATCGCTGTGGCCATGGGATGCGGCCAACCGCACCGAGGCGTTCCTGGCCCTCGGCAAGAACCCGGAAGCGGTCGATGCTTGTAAAGCTTACTTAAGTACCAAAGGTCTCGACGCGTTCCAGGTTCAGTCCACACGGCGCCAGTTCGTTGAGCTTTGGTTGCTAAATGAGAACGAATACCCTGGGAGTCACATCTTGCCAATGATGACGGCGCGTTTCGCCGAGCTGGGCGGTGGTAGAGCACAGGTGGACTTGACAGCAGTTAAAAAACAAAACCTGGAAAAGGTGTGGGGTGAAACCAAATACCAATCACTCGATTGGTTGCTACAGGCCGTTGCCCGCACTCGGTGTGTTGCCCGACTCGGTCCCAACAAGTTCGAGGGCTGGGGAAGCGGCTTTTTGGTTGATGGATCCTGGATCGATCACAGTTTGAGCGACCGGAAGCTCCTTTTAACCAATGCCCATGTGTGCACCAACGATCCTGATGTTCAGGCGCAGTATCCGTATCCCAAGGGTGCTGAAGAAAATACAGCAACTTTTTTAGGATCTTTGGGTGAGGAAGTCGAGCCGATAGAGATTCAGGTGAAAGACGTTCTTTGGACTTCAGAGCCTTCTGAGCTCGATGCGTCGTTGCTCGAACTTATCGATGTGCCCAAAGAAGCCAAAAAGGCCCCACTTTTACCAGAGATACCCAGTTTTGATAGTTGGGAGGAGAAACGGGTCAACATCCTGGGACATCCACGGGGATTAAATCTTCGAGTGTCGTTGCAAGACAATGATTTGGTCTCGGTCGACGAGCGTTATCTGCATTACCGGACACCCACCGATCCGGGCTCCAGCGGAAGCCCGATATTTAATCAGAAATGGGAATTGGTGGGAATTCACCACAGTGCTTCAAAAGAAAAGCAAGCCAACGAGGGAATTCGCATCGATCGCATCCTCGAAGACATTCGCAAGACGTTGATTGGATAGCTGCAGCGATTTGTCGGTTTCGCCCTGACGGCACGAATTGTCTTGGATAATTGCAAACCAGATATTTACAGCCACTCATCAAGTCTTACTTTACTTAAAGTAATCAATAGTTGCCTGACATTTTAGTGTTATCACTTTTCTAAGGAGGCGATGTGAACGACGAACTTAAAGCTGTACGCCAGCTCTGTTTTGTCGATATGCCCTTTGGCGCAAAGGCCGACCCTAAGACAGGGACCGAAATCGACTTTGATCAGATTTACGACGAAGCCATCAAGCCGTCCGCAGAGGAATCCGGGTTGGAATGCATCCGCGGAGATGAAGAAAGAACCGGCGGCATTATTCATAGAGCGATGTT
This sequence comes from Desulfobacterales bacterium, assembly GCA_050124655.1. GTDB lineage: Bacteria > Desulfobacterota > Desulfobacteria > Desulfobacterales > JAHEIW01 > JAHEIW01. The sequence goes on along the minus strand of JASFEV010000023.1, from coordinate 1,980 downwards.
TGCGCGGCTGTTGCTTTGCGAGTTTGTGATTGCAGACCTGACCACCGCAAACCCGAATGTATTCTATGAACTGGGCGTGCGACATGCTGCAAAACCCTACACGACCATTCCGATCTTTGCCACCATCGGCGATCTGCCTTTCGATGTCAGCCTTGTCAGGGCCATACCCTATGATTTGGAAAACGGGCAGCTCACCGACGCTGGGGCTAAGAAACTTAAAAGTGAGCTCAAAAGCAGGATTAAGCGGGCATTGGAAGGCCCGGTGGCAAAGGACAGCCCTCTTTTCGAGTTGTTTCCGGAGTTTCCCGGTATCCAGGTGAGTCATGAACTGACGGATGTGTTTCGGGACCGGGTTGAATATTCAAACGAATTTCGCGAGAAACTAAGAGCAGCTCGCAGTCAGGGATCGACGGAGCAGGCGCTCACAGAACTAAAAAACATCGAAAAAGAATTGGGCGATCTCAAAGTGGTTGAAAGCGGCGTTTTGGTTGATTTGTTGCTTTCTTATCGGGATGTCAGTGCCTGGGATGAGATGGTCGCCTTATACGGTCGGCTGCCGCCGGATGTCAGGGCTGCGGTGCTGGTTCGTCAGCAGTATGCGTTGGCCTTAAACCGCCGCGCTGGTAGCGGAGATCGCGACAAGGCTGTAAGGGTACTGGAGGGATTGTTGCAGAAGCGAGGACCGAGCGCTGAGACCTATGGAATTTTGGGACGCCTCTACAAAGACCAGTACAAGGAAGCCAAAAAGGATAAAAAGGCAATGGCAGCCGGATATTTGGATAAGGCCATTGAAGCTTATACAAAAGGATTTAAATGTGAGCCGGTGGATTATTATCCGGGTGTCAATGCGATTACGCTGCTCTTGCAGAAAGGGGATGAAGACGCCATCGCAGAAGCCGAAAAGCTGACACCGCTCGTATCATTTGCGGTTGCCCGAAGAGGCGGGGCTTCTTCAAGTGATTATTGGGATCTGGCAACCGTCCTCGAATTGGCAGTAATCGGCAGAGATGAAAAAATGGCCATGAGCGTATTGCCAAAGTTATTGATTAGCGCAGAAGCGTCATGGATGGTCAAAACAACCGCTGATAATCTGGACTTGATCAAAGACCTCAGAAAGGAAAAGGAAGATATCAAGGTACTGAAAGAAATTATTGTCGCGTTAAGAAACAGAGAAAAAGACCTAACAGGCGATGATTCTTAAATTTACATCAAGGAAAGGCCAAGTGAAAAATGGGGGCAAAAAAGAGAGATCTTAAGCCGGGCGACTTTCCGCAAAATCTCAAATGGTCCGATAGTGAAGCTACCCCCTCTCTTGAATTATTGTATCAGTATGTCAACAATGAATGCAACCGGGCCGCCGGATGGTATTTCGTCAAAAAGAAGACCATGAAAACGCTCGGGTATATCTTTCGTGTCGGTTCAATTCTGGCGTTGGCATTTGCAGGTGTTATACCGATTCTGGGGGAGATTTTCGAAAAAGGAGACGTGCCCGGTATTTCGCCGGCCTGGTCGACATTATTTCTGGCCATTGCCGGCGTCTTTCTCTCGCTGGATCGCTTTGGTGGCTATACCAGCGGCTGGATACGTTACATCCGGACTGCCCAGGCGCTGAATCGCCTACAATCCAATTTTCGAATCGAATGGGAAAGTCAACGGCTGCTTTTACAGGGTGGTCAAACAGATTCGGCTACTGTAGGTCAGGCGATCCAGAAGTGCCGGGATTTTCTGGCGCAAGTGAATTCAATCGTCGGCGCCGAGACGGATGAATGGGCCAAAGATTTTCAGAGAGTCTTGGCCGAGCTGGAAAGAAAGTCCAAAGAAAATGAGGACAATTCTTTTTGAGCTGTATGTATTTTTATTCCGTATAAAATAGGTTCTAATTGGAGGGCTTCGATGGGACATGCCTACGACTTTAACCGCTTTTTGACCCAACATCCGCGTCCAGAGGGAGATCGGCGACGACTGCGACCGGAACGGGTG
>JASFEV010000022.1:0-25495 GCA_050124655.1 Desulfobacterales bacterium | reverse complement strand
TTTTGTCAAAGAACACGTAGTTGCCAGATCCCTGGCAAAATATGAGTTTTTCAGAACCGACTACTTAATTGAATATACCATCCCTTGATGTTATTCCACCCTTATCTCAGCATAAAAATTTTTCAATATCAAAACACTTCTGATCAACCTTCGCTTATATTTGGGCGCTTCGAAAATCTTTGGATAAATGTCAAATTTTGCAATGTTAAAGATATTTGTGTTGCATCATGATTTATTTATTTAGCGGACTTCTTCCGGTTTGATGGTGTGATCATCCTCAATATTTAGCAAGTAAGTTCTGCTTCTATTTTCTTTAATCCGCCTATCTCTGCCGCTCCTTCTTTCAGGAATATAGGCAGTATAAGAAAACTGCCGGCGATCTTTACCTGATCGTCGATCAACCTTAGTCATCCGTTGAGGTAGTTCTTTAGAATCAGTCATTTTAATTTTCAAATAAAGAATTTTCCGGAGTCAGAGTGGGAGTTGAACATGTTTGTTTTATTTATTGTGTTGGAGTAGCATATTCTGTGCCACAATTTTCGATTTTGTGAGCAGGGATTAGAAAATGATAAAATGGAATAAATTATCAATTAATATTATATGGTTATAAATTGTGAGTTTTGATAATGTTATTTTACAGCAATTTGATATTCATTTTGTTAACCCTGTTTGAGAAATCGAGGTAATAATTTTATGCCAATAAATAATCAATTTCATCGGATTTTTATAATAGCGTTAATTGGTTACAACAGAGGATCTGAATTTAGGGGAAAGGACACTCATAAAATAAGGGTCATTAAATCTGATTCTCCGACTCGGGGGGCACAATTCTCAGGTCCTTGATCTTGTAAAGCAGGGTTTTGTAACTGATTTTGAGGATCTTAGCGGCTTTAGTTCGATTCCAGCCCGTATTTTCGAGAACGTAGGAAATAACTTCTTTTTCAACTCGATCCAGCGCCTTTCTCCTGATTTTCTTCAGGGATAATGCAGACATGTCAGACACTTTTTCACCATTTACTCTCCAGAGGTCATCAGTGATGGAAAGCTTAGACTCGACTGTCTTTAATTCTGAACTGTGCTCCTGGGAAATAGGCGCGTTAAGCAGTTCATCAATGGTTTCTTCGCCCTCAGCTAAAATCATAACCCGTTTCAGCACGTTCTGCAGTTCTCTGACATTGCCGGGCCAACGATAGATGGACAATTTCGCTATCTTAGTCTGGCTAGGCAGCTGTATTTTTTTTTCACCAAACTCGCTGGTGTACCTTTTGATGTAGTGTTCAATCAGATGTGGAATATCCTCTGGCCGATTGCGGAGCGGCTCGATATAAATTTTGATAGTGCTGAGCCGGTAATACAGATCTTTCCTGAATTTGCCGTTTTGCATGTCCTTTTCAAGTTCATGATTAGTGGCAGCAATAACCCATGTATTGGTTGTTACCGATTTTTCAGAACCCAGCGGTGTAAAATCACCTCCCTGTAGCACATGCAGCAGCTTGGACTGCAGTGGAAGGGACATGTCGCCGATTTCATCCAAAAAGAGCACCCCCCCGTGGGCCTGTTCGAACTTTCCGCGTTTGCGGCGCTCTGCGCCAGTGAAGGCGCCCCTTTCGTAGCCGAACATCTCGCTTTCAAGTAGCGTGTCAGGTAAAGCCGCGCAGTTAACTTTAATGAACGGCTTGCTGGATCGGTTGGATTTTTGATAAAGGCACTCGGCGATAAGTTCTTTGCCGACACCGGTCTCGCCATAAATGATGGTGTTCAGACCCGTATTGGCAATCTGATCGATGAGCGTTTTGATTCTTTGAATATTTTGGCTTACACCGATTATTTTGGCCTTCATTCTTGTCCGTTAAATCACTTTTTAAATTATTAGACTCTATTTTTTTAAGTTCGGTATTTATCCTTGATTAATTGTTTTTGGGTGGCCCCCTTGTAAGGCCACCTAAGAACAATACCATGAGCATTGAGGGCAGTTATCATGGCAGGTCCTGATGAAATATCGGCAAAAATTAGACTAAGCTTGAAATTAAATGATCAAAAAAGGGCAGCCATTAAGACTGCTCTGTAATAAATTGGATAATGTTAGGAAATTAAGAATCCAATTATTATTTTTCATTTTTATCCATAAGTTAATATAATTTTTAATCTGAGCTTTGATATTATTTGCTCATTATTGAGTTAATCCGCTCTGCAAAAAAAAAGCAGCAAGCCAAAGTTCATTTATGAGTCGTTCAGGCGGTTCAATACCGTCAATCCGATACAAGGCCAATTTAAAGCGTAAATGCATTGCATACCTTTGCATTTCAGTAAGCGATTGTATTTCTTCAAGCATATTTAAATTTTCGGTCTTTATTGAAATGACCTTTAGAATTATTTGAAAAACGGATATCGGAGTAGCAGTTGCCGGTCATTTACAAGATGGATTATAGAAGAGCAAAAAAGATGCGGGCGGCTCAAGGGGGAGAGCCACCCGCTATCGCATAAGTTTGACAGACCTTATTTTTTATATCGGCAAGGATTCAGATGACTTTAGAAAAAGGTTTGGGCGGCCCACAGGGGAGGCCGCCCATCCAGAAGTTGGGGGATTAATGAGCTCTACGGGTGGCTGAACGCTCCTGGACAATGCTACGGTATGGTCTAATGCACGCAAAAATAAAGAGCTTCGATAGTGATAATGAGTTTGCAGATTAGCCAGGGCGAATATACACTTTTTTCAGCCAAAATTTTTGTTAGACTTCGTGCCTTAGTCGAATCTTTTAGATCGCATCGAAATTTTTGTATATTTCATCTATCAATCCTAAAATTTTCAGCCTGGATCCTGAATTCAGTAAAAAATAAAAAGCCGGCATCAGATAATCGACTCTGATGCCGGTCCTAAAATATCGCCTTTTTTGTGCGGTTTCATCCGCTAATGTAAAAAATATTGAGGTGGCAATCGGCATCAATTCAGGACACACGACCCGATTGTAACCATGGTGATAGGCTGATCACCATAAACGTAAAACTCGCTGTATAATTATAAATTAGGATAAAGTCAAGATTCAATATCGACCCACATGTCGGCTTCATTACCGCAGTGACTGCAAACGCCATGTCCCTTCATTTGATGCTTGTGAGTTTGCTCGGATGCTCGCGGTTCAACATCAGGTACAGCCGCCGCATCCTCCTCAAGCGTACAGGTCAGAACCATTTCGGCCTCATTGCCGCAATTTTCGCATTTGCAGACTTGTTTGATTTGTTTTAGCATATTTAATCTCCTACTGAGGGATACCTCACAAAGTGCTCAACCCGTGCTGTTGAGGTCATCGTCATGCTGTTTGCGCTCTGCGGCCGTCAGGCAGAAAGCGCTTGTGTCTGGTGATAAACGTCTTCGGGCACTCCAATAAGGTTGTCAGCGCAGACAGAGCGCTCCTCATAAGTCCCCGAAGACGCTTTTTCCGAGATCAGACGAGGTCGAAGCGATCCAGGTTCATGACCTTGTTCCATGCTGCTACAAAGTCCTTAACAAACTTTTCCTTATTGTCATCCTGCGCATAAACTTCGGCATAGGCGCGAAGGATCGAGTTGGACCCGAAGACCAGATCAATTCGTGTCGCTGTCCACTTGACGTCGTCCGTTTTCCGGTCGCGGATCTCATACAGGTTGTTGCCGGTCGGCTTCCACGTAAAGCTCATGTCCGTTAGGTTCACGAAAAAGTCGTTGGTCAGTGCGCCTTCGTTCTCGGTGAACACACCGTGCTTTGTGCCGCCGTGATTGGTGCCAATAACGCGCATGCCGCCGACGAGTACCGTCATCTCATGGGCGGTCAGCCCCATCAGTTGTGTGCGGTCAAGCATCATCTCTTCCGCACTAACAACATAGTCCTTCTTCAGCCAGTTGCGGTAGCCGTCATGGAGGGGTTCCAGCACTTCGAAGGATACGACGTCGGTCATCTCTTCCGACGCATCCCCACGGCCCGGCGAGAAGGGGACGGTAATTTCAAAACCGGCGGCCTTGGCAGCCTGCTCAATGCCGACGTTGCCTGCTAGCACGATCACATCCGCCACGCTTGCTCCGGTCTCAGCGGCAATCGGTTCAAGTAAAGCGAGCACCTTGGCAAGACGCTCAGGCTCGTTGCCTTCCCAGTCCTTTTGAGGCGCCAGGCGAATGCGCGCCCCGTTGGCGCCTCCGCGATTGTCTGAACCACGGAAGGTTCTGGCGCTGTCCCAGGCGGTGGCGACCATATCGCTGATGCTCAGGCCGGCGGCCGCGATTTTGGCCTTTACGGCTTCAACATCGTAGCTGGCGTTCCCGGCGGGTACCGGGTCCTGCCAGATCAGGTCTTCCTCCGGCACATCGGGACCGATGTAACGCACCTTCGGCCCCATATCACGGTGAGTCAGTTTGAACCAGGCGCGGGCGAATGCATCGGAGAAGGCTTCGGGGTCCTTGTAGAATCGCTCGGAGATCTTGCGATACTCGGGGTCCATCTTCATTGCCATGTCGGCATCGGTCATGATTGGGTTGTAGCGGATCGAGGGGTCTTCAACATCGGCGGGCTTGTCTTCTTCCTTGATGTCGATGGGCTCCCACTGCCAGGCGCCGGCCGGACTCTTCTTCAGTTCCCACTCATAGTTGAGCAGCAGGTGGAAATAGCCGTTGTCCCATTTGGTCGGATTCGTCGTCCACGCGCCTTCAATACCGCTGGAGACGGTGTCACGGCCAATGCCGCGCTTGGTCTTGTTGATCCAGCCCAGGCCCTGGTCTTCAAGGCCGGCGGCCTCGGGTTCAGGGCCGAGCAGCGCAGCGTCGCCGGCACCGTGGCATTTGCCAACCGTGTGCCCGCCGGCGGTGAGGGCAACGGTCTCCTCGTCGTTCATGGCCATGCGGGCAAAGGTCACCCGTACATCATGGGCCGTCTTTAGCGGGTCCGGATTGCCGTCCACCCCCTCGGGGTTGACATAGATCAGCCCCATCATCACGGCGGCCAGCGGGTTTTCCAGATCTCGCTCGCCGGAGTAACGGCTGCCTTCGCCGCCGCTGGGCGCCAGCCATTCCTTCTCTGACCCCCAGTAGATGTCTTTTTCGGGATGCCAGATGTCTTCGCGGCCGAAACCAAAGCCGAAGGTCTTCAGCCCCATGGATTCATAGGCGACGGTGCCGGCGTAAGTTATTAAGTCGGCCCAGCTGAGCTTGTTGCCGTACTTCTTCTTGATGGGCCAAAGGAGACGGCGCGCCTTGTCCAGGTTCACGTTGTCCGGCCAGGAGTTGATGGGCGCAAAACGCTGATTGCCTGTGCCGGCGCCGCCCCGGCCGTCAGCGATTCGATAGGTGCCCGCCGCATGCCACGACATGCGGATCATGAGGCCGCCGTAGTGACCCCAGTCCGCCGGCCACCACTCCTGACTGTCGGTCATCAGGGCGTGCATGTCTTTTTTGAGAGCTTCGAAGTCGAGTTTCTTCACCTCTTCAAGATAGTTGAAGTCCGCTCCCATTGGGTTGGTCTTGCAATCGTGTTGATGCAGAATGTCGAGATTGAGCGCCTTGGGCCACCAATCCATGTTCGACATGCCGCTTTCCGTGGCGCCGCCGTGCATTACCGGGCACTTGCTTTCGTCAGTCATAACTTTATCTCCTTTCGTTGTCTGAATTTATTCACCATGCTGCTATGAATATCTTACTATAGAAAAATAGTATTAAATGATAACGACTATCAATTAATTGCAAAAAAATATATTAAACTTTTTCTGCCATACAATTGCTACATATACCGAAAAAGTCCAACCTATGAGTCAGAATTTTAAAATCAGTCTCTAATGAGACCTCCTTTTTTAATTCATCCAGGCTACCCAGGTCCGGGTCGACAATTGTTTTACACTTGATACAGATGACGTGCGGATGGGGGGCAGGCTTGTTTCCATCATATCGGTTGCTCCCATCTGGGAACCCTAACTCAAGAACTTCACCTAATGATTTCATCAATATAATATTTTTGTATACAGTGGCAAGACTCATTGTCGGAAAATCTTTTTTTATCTGGACATGGATATTTTCAACACTGGGATGGCCTTCACTTTTGGCAAGAATTTTAACGATAGCCAGCCGCTGAGGCGTTATCTTGTGGCCGTTATCCCTTAATTTTTGGATGATGACTTCAAATCTTTTTTTATGGTCTGCCAACTGAAGCCCCCTTATCTTAAATGATAATTTTTTTCCATTAACATTAATTTTCTTTTCGGTCAACTTTTATTTCAGCGTTCACAGATGTTAACTTCATTGGTTATAATTTTGCAGATTAGCCCTGGCCTATATTGAAGCCGCTCTCAAAACCCGCATTTTGGAAACCGGCAGCGGGGCCACTTGCTGGACCCGGGCCAGCTCCGGCTCAACCCAGGTGGCCGGAATCAATCTGACCGAAGGCGGCCCATTTAGCGTCGGCGTTAGTAACCCCAGAGAAAAATACGGCAAATTGGTTCCCAACCTGGTCTATGCCAACACCATGGACTTTCGGCCGCGGTATGAATATCGCACCGTAAAATAGACCTAAATTTCAATTAGCGGCCATTAAAAAGGGGAATCCGTTACAGACGAATTCCCCTTTGTAAGCAATACATGACCGATCAATTTCACAATTTCTGCTATGCGGGATCATATATCCGGCATAGCTAAACTCATTATTCCTAAATCATCTATTAATTTTTTAATCTGTGTTAATCTGCGTAATCTGTGGTTAAAAAATCCGAAATCCGCATTCCACAATCTAAAATCCACAATCCCCAATCCGCAATCAAGAGCGCTTGTCCCGCTTCAGCTGCTTTTCAATCGTGGCCAGTCGTTTTTTCAGATTGATCAGCTCTTGGGTCGAGTGCTGATCGCGTTGTTTACGGTCAACGGCTTCGCAAAATGCGCGCAAATCATTATTAATCGCACCGATCAGCAGTTGATCTTCGGAGCCGTAAATTTTGGCCAGCATCTCTACCGCCGCACCGAAACCGAAGGTGTCCGCGTCACTTTGCAATTCATTTTCCGACCGCGGTTTCCGGCTAACCTGTAAACGATACGGCGTTTTCTGGCTGGATAGCTCCGATTTATGATCGGATCCTCCCGAAGGGTAGATCACACGTCTTTGAGGGCCCTGTCCAAAACGCAGCCAATCCATTGAGCATCCGCTGAGTTCAGCTACTTTATAAATCCATCCCGGGGGAACGTCGTCCCGTTTGCGCGCCGCACCGATATTTTGTCGGGTAATGCCTAAATTTTTTGCCAGTTGTCCGTCGGATCGAACATTCAGTGCTTCTTTCAGCCGCCCGATTATTTCTTCAGTCTCACTCGGTGAAATATTTAACTTATTGTTATTATTATTTTTTTGTTTTTCAGCCATACTTAATCCCCGGTTATTCGTCGGTAAAACGATAATTTATCGTTAAATTTTTTTTGCATATAATGCAAATTTTAATTGACAACTAAAATTTGCCGGTGTATATAGCGCTTTAGCGACAGGGTGACATGACAGATGTGAAAATAACCTCTCATACGGTGATAAAGGATCTACTGATACACTCTCAATGATTTTTATTCTAAAATTCTGATGCAAATTTTGAATAACAGATAAATGGCATGAACGCAAGTTATTTTTAACAATAGTCACATTCATATTGCGTTTGGTTTCAAAAATTCCCTGTCACGGGGACACGGGAATGATTCAAAACCCTGTATCGAAAGGAGGAAAAAATGCCAAAACGAAGACAAATTGCAGCACTATGGGTTGTTCTGATGAGCCTGATCTTTGCATCCGGTGCTCCTGCCGCTGATGTTGAGAAAATTAACATTAACACGGCCTCGGCTGAGCAGTTGATGCAATTAAATGGCATCGGTGCAAGTCATGCCGCCGCTATTATCACCTATCGCGAAAAAAACGGGCCCTTCCAAACACCGGAGGATTTAATGAAGGTCCCCCGTATCGGAGAAAAAACATTCGAAAAAAATAAAGCCATGATTAGCGTAGAAACACCCAAAAAACGCTCGGCCAAAAAGTAACTTATTTATCTGGGGGTGTGATCAGCCGCCTGCCCAGCAGGCGGCTGATATCCCATAAATACCGGCATGGTTTTATCGTTTGAAAGGAGGATCCCCCATGTCAGATAAAATAAACAGTTTCAGAGACTTAAGGGTTTTTCAAAATGCCATGCATACCGCCATGGACATTTTTCATTTGACCGCCAAATTTCCACCCGAGGAGCAACATGGGTTGACCGATCAGATGCGGCAGGCAGCGCGCTCGGTTTGCTCGCAGATTAGCAGAGCCTGGCGTAAAAGGCGCTTTAAGACGCCTTTTATTGCCAAGTTGAATGATTCCGAAGGCCACGCTTGCGAAACCCAGGTATGGATCGAATTTGCCAGGCAATGTAAATACCTGGATGACGATACCTGCGAGCAGCTCAACGCTGCTTATGAGCAGATAATGGGTCAGCTGGGTAAAATGATCAGCCAAGCGGACAAATGGCTAATTAAAAACAAGTCAAAACAGTCCAGCAATTCGCCACCTGCCTGACGTTTTAGCGCTATAACGTTATAATGTTATAGCGCTAATCTTTATCATAGTGACTTTCCCGTTAATCTGTTTTTGTTTGAATTAATTCCCCTTAAAAGTTCAGGCTCTATTGTAATATTGAGCCAATTGTCTTATGGTTGCCTCTAAAATTGTGATTGCGGGTAGACACGGATAGCACTTCGAATAAAAAGCGAGCAGAAATCAAATCGACGCAGCTTAGATAAGGATATGGGAATATGGGTAAATTAATTTATCTTGACAATGGGGCCACTTCTTATCCCAAACCGGAAGAAGTGTACATATTTATGGACTCATTCTTCCGGGGATTTGGCGTCAACCCAGGGCGCTCCGGTTACGACATGTGCATGGAAACCGGTGTACTGGTGGACGACACCCGCCAGATGATGGCCGATTTCTTTGGAGGTAAAGACCCCAACCGGCTTTGCTTTGGCTATAACTCCACTGATGCCCTGAATTTGATCATTTTCGGGCTGCTAAACTCCGGTGATCACGCCATTTCCACAACGGTGGAACACAATTCCGTGCTGCGGCCGCTGTATCATCAGAGCCAATTACACGATGTGGAAGTCGACTACGTTCCGTTCGACGCCAAGGGCTTCGTGGACCCGGACGATATCAAACAAAAAATAAAAAGCAATACCCGTCTGGTGATCATCAACCATGTCTCCAATGTGATCGGCACGGTTCAGCCGGTGGCGGACATCGGTCGCATCTGCCGTGAGCACGGTGTCACATTTGCCATTGATGCCTCGCAGTCCGCCGGCAAGGTGCCGATTGACATCGACAAAATGAACATTGATGTGTTGGCCTTTACCGGTCATAAATCCCTGATGGGACCCACCGGCATCGGCGGCCTTTACGTTAGAGAAGGCATTGACATTCGGCATACCCGCGCCGGCGGCACGGGAGTGCGGTCCGCCGACCGCATGCATCTGGAGGACTATCCCTACCGGCTAGAATACGGTACCGGAAATGTGATGGGCATTGCCGGCTTGCATGCCGGCTTGAAGTGGATTGAACAAAAAGGAATCGAAAACATTCATGCCCATGAAATGAAGCTGGCGCAAATGGCACGCGATGGCCTCATGGCGCTGGATGGTGTAACGCTGCATTGTCAGGATGACCTGACCGATCATATCAGCGTGCTCAGTTTTAACATCGACGGCATGGAAGCGCTTGATACCGGCACCCTGCTGGATGGCGAATATGATATTGCCTGCCGCACCGGACTCCATTGCGCCCCCCTGGTACACGAGCAACTGGGCACCGATAAAATCGGCGGATCAGTCCGTATCGGCATCGGCCCGTTTAATACCGAAGACCACATAAAGACCACCATTGAAGCTGTTGGTGAAATCGCCGAATTCAAAAAAAAGAAAAAACGAAACCCGCAAACTTTCAAATAATTATCACGTAGAGCCCTAAAATAAAGTTTCGAGTGCCCGTATTTTCGGCTACTGGCTCCTCGCTTCGACTCGGCTGCCTTCGACATGAGCTCAGGCCGAATGTAGCTCGTCGCAGGCTTGCTTCTGGCAAGAGGTTGGGATTCATTTGCCAGCAGCGAGTGGTCTGACACGTGCCTGCCACGGCGTCTTGTCGCGGCGTCTTGTCGCGGCGTAGCTTCCAAAAGCGAAGACGGAAGCTCGACAGAGCGATGCCGGGGCACCTGAAACCTGAAACCTTTTTCCCTTCTTGACCCGCACGGCCTGACCTCCTATTTTATATCCATTAGACCTGCTCACGGAGAGATGATGCCGTTGTCAAAAATAAATTTCTTCCAGCCCCAAATATGGCAGGAGGGGGCGCTGTTATCAGAGATTGAGCGCAACCTGGCCGTCGCCGATGATGTATACGCCTCCGGCCGGTGGCAGTCGGCGGCGCCTCAGGTTTATGATGCTTACAAGCGAACACTGGGGGGCAGACCCATCGACAGTTTCGATCCGGCCGGCTATCTGTCTGAGCTTGGGCTGAAGACGTCTCTGACGGCAGGCCGGACCAATGCCGATCTGCTGCGCGCTTATCATCTGATCAAAGAATATCGCCCCGACGCGCGCTACTTTCCGTTTTCGAAAAAAACCGGGGCTCTGATCCAGAAGCTTTATTTGGCAATCAGCCGTCTCGCACCGGGTCTGCACGCGACCATCGATCGCCTCCTCGATCCTGTGGCCGTCAGATGGACTGAAAAAAGCAATAACACGCATCAATACCACACAGCGCCTTACGGCCATTTCGAAGATGTTGCAAAAGGTGAGCGATCCGACCTTGCCAAAGAAGCACGCTATCTGGGTGTCTTACGCAAACAGATGCGCCAGTATGCATGGGACAGAGGGCCGCATGCAGGCAGCATCGATTCGGGGCGGCGCGCCAATGAAAACTTTGGCTCCTATGATATTGCCGTTCGATTCGGTTTCAGCAAACAGCAGGCACACCGTATAGCCACCCAGTGCTATGATGTTGACATCAGTAAAACCCATTACCGCGATCCCCGGGATTTTACCAAATGCCGCATAACCGGCACGGTCGGTCAAATTGGCGACATCCATCGGCATTATAATCGCAGCCCGGCCGGGGTGGAGGATACCCGCATTACCGCCGCCCGAATCCATCTGGCGCGCGCCCACCAACTGGCGGATGAGGGATATTATGATGCAGCCGACGAAGAGTTCGCCATTGGTCTGCATAGTTTGCAGGATATTTTTTCACATGCCCAGTTAACGCCCTCCACCCATACGTGCCTGGGTGAGTTTCCCGATTTAGTTGTGTTTCATCCGCTGGCCATGTTTGAAACCGCGTTGGCCACCGAGGGCTATTTTAAAAAATTTATTGCCGGCTTAAAATTAAAACCGCTTGAACCGGCGGCTGAACCGCAGATTTCAGACATGTTTTCCGATACGATGGTAGGGGGCACCGCCGGTCCGGATGAACAGGTGCGCGTATCTCAAAAAATAGCTGCCCTCCCTGAAAACCTGACGGCATTTTTAAAAAGCAATGGAATCCGCATTTTCGTCGGCGCTGTGGACACCCAGCTTACCGAGCTGGGATTCGGGGCGGATTTAGATGGAGACGGCCGCATCACACCGGGCCGCTGGGTGGACGCCAACCAGGACGGCCGGCAGCAATGGTTTGAGGTGGAAGATCAATTCGACGACGGCAAAACCTGGGATCAACAACCGGCAGCTTACAACCATCGTCACCGGCTTATTTTCATCTCTGCTCAAGTCTTAAAGGATCCAGATTTTGAAGTCGTCTTAAAACACGAAATCCATCACGCCCTCGATTGCTGCCTGCAGGATGATCCGCACCTGGGAACTAAATGGCAAGCCTATATCGATAAACTATACAATACGGCACGGCGCCAGGGAACCATCGCCTTTGATGAGATGGATCAGCATGAATACTTCGCCCAAAATGAAAAAATATTTTGACATATTCGAACTGGATGAATCGGCTTCGCTCGCAGAATTGGAGCAGGCCTATAAGGAGTTGAGCAATGCCTGGCGCCCGGAGAATTTTCAGAATTTCCCGGGCCACAGGCGCAAGGCCGAATTAAAATTACAGGAGATAAACAAAGCCTATGAGCGGCTGAAATCCTACATGGCAGCCAAATCGCACCTTGCGGCTGACCCTCATCAACCGGCATCTCCTGAAATCGAATCTAATGAGGGCTCTCTTACAGACCGGTTATCGGAATCTGGTGAGGGTCCGGATCTGGAGCGTACGGTGGATCCCCCCCCCTGGGAACCTCAGCGCCCGGTCCAACCTGCCAAAGTCATCAGCCGGCCGCAAATTCAAAAGACCGTCCAGAAAAGCCTGATATTTGGTTTAGTGGCTATTTTAGCGGTTTTGGCTGTCTTGCTGTTTTACCGGCTTTTCTGACCCGCCACAACCCCCCGCCCGCAACCCGCCATCCGACCTCTATTTCCTGACACCTGACACCTGCCTGCCCGCCATAGCTTTTGTGGTGAAGGCGGGACACCTGAAACCTTTTCTATGTGATACTCCCATCAACAAGCGGTATGATCCGCAGCGTCACTCTGCGGTTTACGGCGTTGCTCGTTGAGATCGGCTGGGACTCGCCAAAACCCACGGAACGGATTCGCTTGGGATCGATGCCGCGTTGAATCAGCACATTTTTAACAGCCGCGGCCCTACTTTCGGACAACTGCTGTTGGAAAGGTTTACAAAGGCAGAAATGAACCAGCGCGCATGTGACATTTTTCGTACAGTATGTTGATAAAATCTGTCGGTGAAACACAAAAGCATGAACTGGGCAGACGTATAACCATCCTGATTTATTATTTTTTTTAAAATATGCCTTATGGTGCGATTATTGCAGAAATACAGAAGGTCGTTATAACTCGCGTCTATATAACAGTTAATCTATACATCTACAGGGAGGATCACAGCGGTGAAACGGGTCCTGCGGATACTGGCATGCGGCTTTTTGGTATTTGGCGGATATGTCTATGCCGATTTCGAATCTGAAGTGATTGATCTGGTTAATGTTGAAAGGGATGCCGAAGGGCTCCCGCCGCTCAGCACCGACGCCGACCTGGCATCTGCCGCCCGCGGCCATTCCGAGGACATGGGGTTGCAGAATTATTTTAGCCACACAGGCCTTGACGGGCGAACTCCGTGCGATCGCATAACGGATGCCGGCTACAACTGGAATTACTGCGGTGAAAACATTGCCGCCGGCCAACCGACTCCTGAAGATGTGATCGACACCTGGATGGCCAGCCCCGGGCACCGGGCCAATATATTGAATCCCAATTTTTGCGACATCGGTGTCGGATATGCTTACGTAGCCAGCAGCACCTATGGCCATTACTGGACCCAGAATTTTGGTCGTCGCAGCGGTGTCAGCGCCTGCCCAGAAATTGCCAGCTACACTATCACAGCCAGGGCCGGAGCAGGCGGTAGCATCGCGCCGCAGGGTAATGTCGAAGTAGACCATGAAGACGATATCACTTTTATCATTACACCCGATACGGGCTATAGCGTGGCGGAAATTCTGGTAGACGGTGTGCCCACCGACATTACCACCACCTACACGTTTGAAAACGTCAGTGACGACCATACCATTGCGGCCAGCTTTGCCGTTAATCATCAGCCGCCTGCAGCCGATGCCGGCCTCGATCAAGACGTCATCGAAGGTGCAACCGTTGCGCTGGATGGTTCACAATCATCGGACCCCAACGACGCAATTGTGACCTACGAATGGACCCAGACCAGCGGACCGGCGATAACATTATCCGACACAGCTGCCGTTAGACCCACTTTTGTGGCTGCCCCGATCGTAGCAGATGTCTCGCTTGTATTTCAATTGACCGTATATGATTCGGGCGGTGACTCGGATGCGGATACGGTTACCATTAACATCACCGATAATGGCATCCAGACGGTGCCCGCTGATGCCATCACTTTTCAGACCACAACCAAATCGATCCTGGGATTGCAGCCGGAGGACAATGCGGACCTGGTCAGCTTGCAGCCGGTTGACCCTGATGGTAATGATATAGCGAATCGAAATGGGATGCCGCAAAATATGATTTACGGCCTGATGGATATTAAGGTTAAAGTCGACATCCCCGGCAGCAGCACCACCGTCACGGTCTTATTGCCGGAACCTGCGCCGCAGGGCTACAAATGGTATAAATACAGCTCCAGTCAGGGCTGGTATGATTACAGCACAAACGTTACCTTCAACGGTGATCGCACCCGGCTAACCATCACCCTGATCGATGGCGGCACGGGTGACGACGACGGTCAGCAAAACGGCATCATCGAAGATCCGTCGGGGTTGGGTACTGCTCCGGCCGGCTCGGTTTCATCGGGCGGCGGTGGCGGAGGCGGTTGTTTCATCGATACCCTGAGCACCCATTTCACGTTTTTTTCCTTTTAATAGCGGCTGGCTTTTCGCCTCTGGCGGCTGGCTGCTGGTTTCTGGCCGCTGGCTGCTTGTGCACAAGCCAAGCAGCGCCTTACAATCGGTGCAAGCGCATACTATTTATGAAATAGGCCTTATTAAAAGATCCGAGGACGAGTAGGAGGACGAGTACGATATGTAGCATACGCTTTCGTCCTCGTCGTCGTCCTCGTGCTCGTTCTCGAGAACTCAAATAATCACTCACGCATAACGCGCAACGCAGAACTCGAACTCCTGAACCCTGCTTGCCGCGGCGTCTTGTCGCGGCGTAGCTTCCAAAAGCGAAGCCGGAAGCTTGACAGAGCGAAAACGGGTCTTCTGTCTTCTGACATCTGTTCCCTGAATAAAAGCCTTGACTCCGGGGTGCAGTTTTTGGAAATTAGGGCCCATGATGGCTTTGACCATTGAGGAAATCAAAAACGCCCGACGCAACTTGCAGGGCATCATCCGGGCGACTCCTTTTGAGCGCTCCGCTCCCCTGAGTGATCGCACTGGCATGGCGGTCTATCTCAAAGCAGAATGTTTGCAGCGTACCGGCTCGTTTAAATTGCGGGGCGCCTATCATAAGATCGCCTCCCTCGGTGCGCGCGAAAAAAGGATAGGCATCGTTACCAGCTCAGCCGGAAACCATGCCCAGGGTGTCGGCTATGCTGTCAGCCGCTTCAACATCCCCTGCCGTATTTATGTGCCGCAAACCGTTCCCCGCATCAAACTGGAAGCCATTCAACAATACCCGGTTGAAGTGGTCATCAAAGGCCGTCTGTTTGATGAGGCCCATGCAGCAGCGCTGGCGGATGCTGAGGAATCCGGCCGGGTGTTTATCCCGGCTTTTGATGATCCGCTAATCATGGCCGGTCACGGAACTCTCGGGCTAGAGATGCTGGAAGCCGTTTCTGATCTGGATGCCGTGATGGTGCCGGTTGGCGGCGGCGGATTGATTGCCGGTGTGGCCACGGCTGTCAAAGCAGTCAATCCGGCCATCCGGGTCATCAGCTGTCAATCGGTTGCTTCCTGCGCGATGACCCGATCCCTGGAAGAAAACCGGCCCTATTTGACCTTTCCTTCCGAAGAGACCATCGCCGAGGGTCTTGAAGGCGGCATCAGTGAAATTACCTTTGAGCTTGGCCGCCGCCTGATTAATTGCATGGTGCTGGTTACAGAAGATGACATCCGTTCCGCCATCGGCTTTTTATACACGCATCACGGGATGGTGGTGGAAGGATCCGGGGCCGTAGGCGTTGCCGCCCTTCTACACGATCATTGGTCCGACCCGGGCTGCAAAGTGGGCGTGGTCTTGACCGGCGGCAACCTGGATGAGGACTTGTTTAAACAAATCACCGCCGTTTCTCCTTGAGCACCCCATGCATTTATAGGCCTTCAATCCAAAAATCCAACAGGAATTCTACCCAAGCCTGAACTTAAATTCACACAATAGGTTGATCTAAATAAATCGATCTAAAATTTGATATCACAAATTTTTGGAGGGGGTTAAATAATGCTTATGGAGATATTTGCAATCGTGAAGGATAAAACTGGCAGGGCGTGTTTATTCGGCTTTTTGATCTTGTTTACTGCATTTATAACTATCCACTATTGTCTGATTAATATCATCCCAATTATCAAAAATGTAAGAATGAATACAATTGGAAACATCATCAATGGCATCTGAAGCAGCTTTGCGTTTCTGTTCTTCTGTTGAGTTGAAAGGTAAGGACTTCAATCTTTTTTTAATGGCTCGGTCTACTTCTTCAGAACACGCTTTTAAAACTCGTCGCCACCAGAAGTCGCAAATAAATTCTGCTGCTTCAGGATTTGTTTCTGTGAGACTCATTAATTCTTCAAAATTCCCACAGGAGCCTTTTAATCTGTCATTCACAATAACATAATTAAGATGAAATCGATGTAAGCCTTCAGAGATTGCAGAGTTAGCAATAGTGAGAATGCAAATTAGAATAGTTAAATAACATATTGTTGGTTTCAAAATATTCCCCTTTGCCTCGGAGCACCATAGCATTTTAGCCTTTGCTCTTTGAGAATTTGAAGGGCAGAAGGTTTAGCCCTGTTTTTATCCCCTTCCTTAATTGTGATAATGAATATCACAAGGTTTTTCAGCGTTTTAAAAGTTACTATTTGTTTGAGATAACAAAAGTTCAGTATCTAAGTGTTGTGTTATATAAGGTTAATTGACAGCTCATTGATCGCTGGTGGATTTCCCATTAACAGCTGGTGAGACGATCACACGGTCCCCCCCCTGCTGTTTAGCTTCATACATCGTTAAATCAGCACGATGCACAAATTGCTGATTTCCTTCATTCATCTGATATTCAGCTATACCAATGCTTGGAGTAATTTTTGATATTTCAATTTTATTGGCCACAAAGGATTCATTTGCGAATTTAGATAATATTCTGTCAGCTACAAACTTAGCCTCAATTGCTGTTGTTTCTGGCAATATTAAAGTAAATTCATCTCCTGCAAATCGATAAGCAGAATCGTTCGATCTGAGGCAAGCTTTTATCCTTTTTGCTATTAGTCTTAAGATTTTATCCCCAATCATGTGCCCATAATTGTCATTAATTTCCTTAAGATTATCAACATCAATAAAAATTAAAGATATTGGATGTAAATAGCGAACTGATCTTTTGATCTCTCTATCAAGCTGGTCGTAAAAATGCCTTGAATTATATAAGCCGGTCAATGAGTCTTCTATTGTTAATTGCTTCAATGCATTTATCATTTTTTCATGATCATCTAATAGGGATAATTCTTTTATAACTTTTTTAATTCTTAAAAGTAATTCATTAAATTTAAATGGTTTGATAATCAAATCATTAGCACCATTTTTAATCACATCTTCAAAAGAATATTCAGAGCTGTAAGCAGTCATAAGAATTACACCAAGATTATATTTTTTTTTAATATTTTTGGCTAATTTTATGCCATCCATACCCGGCAATTTAATATCAGTTAACACGAGGTTAATTTCTTTCTTTTTTAAAACCTCTTCGGCTTCTTCAGCACTATTAACACTCATAGTTTTAAAACCAGATTCATTGAGAAACTCCATTAAATTTTTTGAAAAATCAACATCATCCTCAACCACTAATACTTTCAGCGCCATTCTAAATTATCCTTGTTTTTTGTTAGCTGAATCTATGTTTACCAGTAATGATGATGCTATCAGTGCTGAAATCCAGCACGCTGAGATTCTTTTTAAAGACATCCATGCCAAAGGGATGGATAGTATTAAGATTATCAGTATCGATAAGAATTTGATTAGAACCATTTCTGCAAGCTTTTAAAAAATTTATCAATTCACATGCTGAACTCCCATCAAAATCGCCATAGAGTTTTAGCCGAATTTTGTTTGTTACTCTTTCTGATAGGAATTTGAAATTATTTGCCATTAGGGGTCATTCTGGTTTGATTAAAATCCTATAGCATGCACGAAGTAGATCGCTAAAATCTTCTGCTTTAAATAGAAATAGATCAACTGCTTAGAAATTTGGATTATTATGGTAAAATATTGGCGGGTTTGACTCTTTGAGGATTAGATTATCTTATTGAATTCCTTAGGCTAAAATTGAGTCTCAAAAAAAAATTATTATTAGCTCTGAATTTGCATGATGCAAAAATCGTGCAACTTTTTCAAAATTAATTTTTCATATAATATCATTAACTTACTTCTTATTATATTGATCTCTATAATACTATATGATGTAAATTCAATAAAAGTATGAATAATTTTAAATAGTTGTTATACATTGTGGCAGTAAAAAGCAGAATATATTGAAATAGGTTAGGTCTTTTTTGGGGAAGAATATCTTGCCGAAATTGTTAGATAAAGGGAAAGTAAAGATATGAGAGTATCCAAACATTACCTAAAATGCAGATATTATCGTGGCATGCACGGCGGATTGATATCTGAGGAACCAGTTTTTTACCTGTCACGCAAAATGCGCAACCCGTAACCCGGCTCCGCACCTAAGCCGCCAGCTCCCCGGCTAAAACGCCGCGCGGCAGCACCGAGATCGCCATGCGCTCGGCCATCCCGTAGATGCGACGCATCTTGTCCAGCAGGTCGACCTGCAGGCGGTGCTTGAGCAGCCGCTGGGGGTCGTCCTTGGCTAAACGCGCGGCCTGCCGCATCAGCAGCTCGTTGCCAAGCTTCCAGAGCTCGTCGCGGTTGGCGACGACGTCCTGCGCTGCACGCTCGTCCTTTTCCACGATCGCCCGCAGACCCGCGCGGGCAGTCTCGCGTGTTGCCTTATAATGTTTTTCGAGCAAATTACCTGTCGTCTCACTGGCGGTGAGATCCTCTTGCTTGAAGATTTCGGCCAGGGGTACAAACTCACGGCCGATGACAGCGCTGATGCTTTCGATTTCGCTCGTAGCAGACACTAGTTGCGCCAGCTCGACTGATTCTATATCCGTCATGTTCTCACGGCCGACTTGCTGCAAGTAATGCAGGATGGCCTCCCGTAACACCACGACTTGATCGTGAACCTGCGAGATCTCTTTAAAATCCCGGTTTTGGAAGGCGGTCGGCACAGCCTCCAGCATCGTATTGACCAGTTCGGCCATGTGCCCGAGCTCGAGGCGCGCCCGCTCGAGCGCTAGGGACGGAACCCGTACCAATTCTATGTCCAGAAACTTGGGCTGTACGATGACCGTCTCAGCCACCGCGCGCTCCGGAACCAGCCAGCGTACCAGGCGAGCGAGCAGCCCGCTGAACGGTAGAAAAATGACCATATTGGCGACCGCCCAGATAGTGGCGGCATTGGCAATCTGCCGCGGCACCTCGTGGGCGAGTCGCTCAGCTCCCTGTAGCTCCGGATAAGAGGCCGACACCCACATGGCAAGGCTTGCGAGTTGATCGATAAAGGCGATCCATATCGTGGCTCCGAGCACGTTATAGACAACATGTACCGCGGCCGCCCGCAGCGCATCCTGAGGTTTGCCCAGTGAAGCCAGCAGCGCGGTGACACAGGTGCCAATTTTGGCGCCAAAAACAATCGCGATACCGGCCGGCAAGGTGACAAAACCCTGGGTCGCCATCACCACTGCTAAACCGATGGTTGCCGACGAGGATTGCACGAGCGCCGTAAACAGAGCGCCAACAAACATCCCAAAGATCGGTCGTTCCATGGAGCGCATCAACGCTATAAAGCCCTCATGCGTTCGCAGAGGCGACATGGCATCGCCCATGGCCGCCATACCATAGAAAATCAGGCCCAGACCCATCAGCATGTCACCGTAGTGGCGCGCGCGGCTGTTTTTTCCTAAAAAAATCATGCAAAAGCCGACGGTAATCAGAGGCAGCGCTGCCGCGGTGACATTGAAGGCTACAATTTGCGCTGTGACGGTGGTGCCGACGTTTGCGCCAATGATGACGCCCACTGATTGGACCAAAGTCATAAGACCAGCACTCACAAATCCCACCACCAGGACGGTCGTGACCGATGAGGACTGAATCACGGCGGTCACCAGGGCCCCGGTGAACGCCCCGGTAACGGCGTTGCGGGTCAGCTTGGTCAGCAATATTTTCATTTGTTCGCCGGCAGCCGCTTTGAGGCCGTCGGTCATTTTTTCCATGCCGTATAGAAAGAGCGCAAGCCCTCCCAGCAGACCCACCCCCATGGCCAGAAAATTGATGGGTTTCGAAGCGCCTTCATCTGCCGCTGCAATTTGCGGCCAGATTAAAAAGGCGACCACGAACATGCCCAGGATCCAGATTTGCCTGTGGTTCCATTGCAACCCATAGAACCTGGCCCTAAACGACATGGCCGGCCTGGTTCGTGAACCGGGAGTACTCCTCTGGTCTTCCTCTTCCCTTTTCATCCATTTTTTTGGTTTCATTTTAATCCTCTGGTCAGAATGGTTTTCTCATACAACTAAGCACATAATCGTGTAAAATAGGCATTGCCTTCGATATGTAAAAGAAAATGTGGCAATTTTGGTTTATTGAAAGTGCCCTGAAGTGTTAAAAGCGCCACCAACTTTACAGCAGGGGCGAAGCCAGGCGGGCAATTCTGGCGGCAACACGAAATCGGAGGGGTTTGTTGTCAAATTGTTCAGGAATTACCGTCTCACACTGGGCCAAATCGGCTTTCAGCATGGTTTCCACTCGTTTGGCCAAGCCTTCATCGGCAACAAGAGCTGTGGCTTCAAAGTTCAGGTAAATGGCACGGTTGTCAAGATTCACCGTGCCCACTCCTGCCAGCAGATCGTCCACGAGAAACACTTTTTGGTGCATAAAGCGGTCCTGATAGCGGAAGAGCCGAACCCCGCAGTCCATCATTTCGTTGTAGTACGTGTATGAGGCCAGTTCGACAAAGCGGTGATCCGCCTTTTCGGGCAGCAGAATCCGTACATCCACGCCGCGGATGGCTGCGGCCTGCAGCGCGCGCACCATGACATCGTCCGGCACAAAGTACGGGCTGGTCATCCATAACCGCCGTTGCGCCGTATGCACCAGGGTCGCAAACAGAGCGCTGCAGTTGGGCATGGTATCCGCCGGCCCGGTATTGACGATGGCAACTTTCTGGTCTTCGGTATCTAAACGCTGGATCGCTTTGCTGATCTCAGGAACCTGGCGGGTGGCCCAGTACCAGTCTTTAATAACAGAAAACTGAATGTGCTGGGCGGCCGGGCCTTCTATCTTTAGATGCGTATCGCGATAGCTCAGATAGGCATCAGCCAGGTTGAGGCCGCCGATGAAGCCGATTCGCCCATCGACAACCAGGAGCTTACGGTGATTGCGAAAGTTGATCTGAAACCGGTTACGATGCCCCCGGGTCGTCTTGAATCCGGACACCTCGATGGATGCAGCCCGCATGGAATTCAGATATGCTGCCGGCAGGCTCCAGCAACCGATTTCATCGTATAAAAAGTACACCCGAACCCCGGCCCGCGCTTTTTCGATCAGCGCATCGCGCAGGCGGCGTGCCACAGTGCCATCCTGCACGATATAAAACTGCACGAGCACGTATGAATCGGCTGCTGTGATGGCATCCAGCATCGCCCCGTAGGTCGCTTCACCATCCACCAGCAGTTCAACGCGATTACCCCTTGTAAACGGAATGCGCGTCAGGCCCTCTACCAGGTTCTCGACCACTTCGAGCTCCGGATGTGATTCCGCGGCCGATTCTGACATACGCACAAACCACTCCGCCAGTCGTTTCCCGACAAGGGCTTCTTTTTCCCGAAGTGCTGTCTGGTAGCCGTGGAAATGTGTGCGGCCGAAAATAATGTAAAGGGGAATCGTAATGATCGGGATCGCAATCAGAGCAATGGACCAGGCGATGGCGGCCTGCGATGAGCGCGGCCGCATGACGGCGTCGATAGCCAGCAAAATTCCGATGAACTCAACCACGGCCAACATGACCGCAACAAAGGTCAGATCATAAAAATCAATCACTGCATTACCTTGTCATTTCTACGCAAAGGATGGAAAAACAGCTACTCCGGTATCTAAACGCAACGCCTATTTTCGCCTACGACTCCGGAAGAATTTTATAACCAACAAAATGGTGGGAGCCAGATGAAAACACAAATCGAATATGTCGACCGCCCGGGTCAGGCTGCCGTCTTTGAGCATGATCAATTTTTCGACCACATGCGGCATGGGGCTAAAGGGCGCCAGCAGCATAAAGGCCGCAATGAAAATCAGAACCGGAAAAGATACACTGTCAAGCAAACGCCACATGTTGATATCTCCGGTTAGTCGCCTCCCGGCAACCTGCCCTCACCTCGCAATTCAACTATGCAATTTATCCAATTAGCCCTGTGCCCTGAGCCTTCAGACTTGTCTAATTTTTCGATAATACGAATTCGACAGATAGATCGCTGCCAGCGGATTATGACCGGTAACACGGTCTTTAACCGCCAGAACCGTTATGGGGGCCTCGGCATACTTGAAAAAAATGGAATCGTGCCCCACACACAGGCCCAGCAGAATATTGAATTCGGTTTTGGCTTGATTGAGCAATTTGGCTTGAAAAATCGGATTGCACATGGCCTCTTCGGTGCCCTGGTATATTTTTTCCGAATCCTCGAGGCCGATGCGCTCTTTGGCGGTACGCCCGGCTTTGCATAGCACGGAAATTACTTCAAATCCGTGCTCTTCCAAAATCTCGGCCACGATGGCGGACTCTTTGGCAAGCCCTGCGCAAAAGGCCAGACCCAGGCGCCGGTATTTCATTTTTTGGGCAAACTCACAAATTTCAACGATGCGGGTTTTGGTCGGCTGCATGACATAGGGTCGCTCATGACGGTTGGCGTAGCACTCTGCCTCCTGGCGGGAGGCCTGCCTGGCAAATTCGCGTATCGCCGCCCGGTCGTATTCCTTGTCGGCTTGGCGCAATACGTCATCATAGGCGATGGTCGGGCAGCCCTTTGAAGTGAGCCCTTCGGCATTCATACAAATTTTTTTAGCCGTTTCATGCTCACATGCTGCGCAGCCGGGCGACGGTGTTTGTTTCTTTTGGGTCATACATTCATCCTTTCATTTCATACCGAATGGTCATTAATATTTTTTTATTCCGGAGGTTAAGTAAAATACCCGTACCTGTCAAGATTCAAGAAATCCGACAACACTGCACCTCAAACTTCTCGCTTCTGGCACCTAGCTGCTTAGGCCTGATTCATTCAGTGGCGCAAGAGTATCCCTCCGCAAGCAAAAGTGCCCGCCGCTTGTTTAGTAAGGCACAATTGGATAACATACGAGGATGAGGTGGATAAATAGCATGAGCTTTCGTCCTCGTCGTCGTCCTCGTACTCGTCCTCGAGAACGCAACCCATCACAAACGCATAACACGTAACCCGTAACGCGTGTCCCCAGCTTGCCGCGCCGACTTGTCGCGGCGTCTTGTCGCGGCGTAGCTTCCAAAAGCGAAGACGGAAGCCCTATGGGCGAAGGCGGGAACCTTTGAACTCTTAGACCCAAAAATCTTCCTTTAGAATCCGGTCCATGTTGGCCACCAGAAACTCGGCGTTGCTTTCATTAAAGGGCATCGGAGGTCGGATTTTAATCACGTTCTCAAAAGGGCCGTCGGTGCCCAGAAGAATGCCGGCGTCGCGCATGCGGTTAACGATAAATTCCGCCTCTTCCTTGGCCGGCTCGAGGGTTTCACGGTTGCGCACCAGTTCAACGCCCAGAAAAAGTCCCGATCCGCGCACATCACCAACAATCGAATACTGCTCGATGAACGGAATCATTCCGGCAAGCATCCGTTTTCCGGCCTTAAGCGCGTTGGCCTGGAGATTTTCTTCAATGACCACCTCAAGCACGGTCAAGCCTGCCGCGCAGGAGACCGCATTGCCGCCGAAAGTGCTGAAAAACTCCATGCCGTTGTCAAAGGCTTCGGCGATCTCAGGGGTGGTGATCACGGCGCTGATGGGGTGCCCGTTGCCGATGGGTTTTCCCAAAACCACGATGTCGGGCACCAGATTATCGGCTTCGAAAGCATAGAAATGGGTGCCGATTCGACCGTAGCCGGTCTGCACTTCGTCGGCGATGCACAGCCCGCCGGCTTTGTGGACCTGGCGGTAAACCTCTGACAGGTAACCTGCGGGCAGGAAAATTTGTCCGGCCACACTCGGACAGGATTCGGCGATAAAGCCGGCCAGACCAATGCCTTTGCTTTGCAGTTTGCGGATGATGGCCTCAACGTGCCCTGCATATTTATGGGCAGCCTGCGGATCGCCCGAGCGGTAAAGACCCCGGTAAAGATCGGGGATCGGTGCCGTATGGACCCACGATGGAGCCCCCTTGCCACCGGGGCCGTTATGTTTATATGGGCTAATATCGATGAGCGAGGTAGTATGCCCGTGGTAGGCGGCCTCGAGCACAATCATGTCGCGTTGCCCGGTAAAAGCTCTGGCCAGGCGCAAAGCCAGCTCGTTTCCTTCGCTGGCGGAATTGACGAAAAAGCAGACGCTCAAGGGCGCCGGCAGGGTATCGCACAAGCGCTTGGCATAGCGGTTGATGAAATCGTGAAGGTAGCGTGTATTGGTGTTTAAGACCGACATTTGCCGGCTGGCAGCTTCCACCACCCTGGGGTGGCAGTGACCGACATGGGGCACGTTATTATAGGCATCGAGGTATCTGCGTCCGGTGTCGTCGAACAGGTACTGCCGCCATCCCCGCACCATCTTGATCGGTTTGCGGTAGCCGATGCTCAGATTGCGGCCGATGTATCTGCGGCGTGCGGCCAGGGTGTCTGACGCGTTTGGATCCGGCGCCGGAAACCGATCCTGCGGGATGCCGATAACACGATTCGGATCCGGTGAAAACAGTTTCCAGAGATTTTGCTCACTGGCTCGCGCCACGCCCGGAAAATCACAGTCCATATCCAGCAGATCCGTGATAATTTGAAAGTGCAAATGGGGTGTCCATTGACCGTTGTCATCCGCTGAGCCGATCCGGCCGATTTGCTGCCCGGCGGCTATGGGCTTGCCCGCACCCAGGCTTTCCAGCGAATCGGGGCTTAAATGCCCGTACAGGGTGTAAAACACGTTTCCAGAATCGGTGGTGTGTTCCAGGATGATCACCGGTCCGTAGTCCTGGGATCCCTTATTATTTGAAAAAGTGAACACCTCACCCGCCAGAGGGGCATAAACAGCAGTTCCAGCTTGGGCAAATACATCCATGCCGATGTGGACGGTCCGGTGCTCTGCGGTCGGCGAATCACCAGTGCTAAAAAAGGGCGCCGTATAGATCAAGCGGGCTTCGTCATAGCGCCCTATAGCGACTGAGACACCGGCGGCATGCATTTCTTCATGGAGTCTTTTGGTCATATGGGGTTCTTCGTTTTGCTGCGGGTCCCCGTTTAACATGGGGCTGGCAACGCCCAGATCCAATATCTTCAGGGGTGCTGTGCGCAAATCAATATCCAGGAGCGGCGCTGCGGTGTCACGAATTGAGTCCAGCCAGTTGCAGATTGCTTCAGAGCGCGGGAGCGGTGGTAGGTCACAGGCCTGACGAAAGGCCGCTTCTGCAAAACGCGGATGGA
>JASFEV010000021.1:0-25871 GCA_050124655.1 Desulfobacterales bacterium | reverse complement strand
GCAGAACCCGGTTTGATGTCAGCGCGGCCGTGGGTTTGACACCTTTTGTGGGTCGAGAACGCGAATTGGAAATTTTAATCGACAGCTTTACGCGCGTTAAGATGGGTCGAGGCCAAGCCGCATCCATTGTCGCTGAAGCCGGGGTCGGCAAATCAAGACTGCTGTATGAGTTCAGAAAGGCAGTTAGCAGTGAAGACACAACTTTTCTGGAGGGCAGATGTCTTTCCTACAGCAAAGGTGTTGCTTATCATTTGCATGCCGACATCCTGAAAGCCAACTTCGATATCCAGGAAACAGACAAAGATTCGGAGGTCAAAAATAAAGTGCGGAGAGGGTTGCAAGTATTGGGATTGGACGAGGCTTCTAATTTGCCTTATCTGTTGGAGTTGTTGGGTGTACGCGAAAGCGGAATCGACCGCATTCAAATGAGCTTGGAGTCGAAAAAAGATCGCATTATTGAAACCCTTAAACGATTTGCCCTTAAAGGTTGTGAAAACCGGCCCTTGATCCTGGCCTATGAGGATCTGCACTGGATGGATCAGAATTCGGAAGAAGTCTTGAAGTCCATTTTAGAAAGCATTCCGGAAACTAAGATTTTATTGATATTTACCTACCGACCGGAATTTGTGCACACCTGGGGCAGCAAGTCTTTTCACAGCCAGTTGAATCTAAATCGGTTCTCTAATACCGAGAGCCTTAAGATGGTTTCTTACCTTTTGGGCACGGCGGACATCGACAGTGATCTTGAGGAGTTGGTCTTAGAAAAAACAGAAGGCGTTCCTTTTTTCATAGAAGAGTTTATAAAATCCCTCAAAGACCTAAACGTCATTCAAAGAACAGACAACACATATGGGTTTGCGAATTCGCAAAAGGCAGTCATCATTCCGTCAACCATCCATGATGTGATCATGGCGAGGGTGGACTCACTTCCGGAGGGTGCCAAAGAAGTGCTCCAGAATGGCTCGTTAATTGAAAGAGAATTCGGTTACGAACTTATTAAACAGGTAACCGGTCTAACAGAGCCCGAATTGCTGACGCATCTATCTGCTTTAAAGGATGCCGAACTGCTTTATGAACGCGGCATTTATCCTAAATCTACCTATATCTTTAAACATGCCCTGACCCAGGAGGTGGTGCAGGGCTCAATCATAACCCGGCGGAAAAAGAAACTTCATGAAATCATCGGAAATGCGATCGAGGCGTTATACACAGACAACATTGCCGAATACTATGAGGTTTTAGCCGAACATTTTATTGAAAGTGAACTTTTTGAGAAAGCCGCTGAGCATTCCAAATTAGCCGGTAAAAAGGCGCAAAAAGCCGCTTCCTTTAAAGATGCAATTGAATACGCCCGCAAAACCATCTTTTGTCTTGAAAAATTACCGCGATCCGATAGGACCCAAAGGAAAATAATTGATGCCCGCACACGTCTCGCGGGCTACTATCTGAGCTTAGATCACTATGTTGAAGCTAAAGAGGCTGTTGCTCCCATTGCCGATTTAGCGCTGGAGCTGAATTATCAAAAGCGGCTCCCGATTATTTACACGGTGATGGGTACATATAGCCAATGGGTGGAGGAAGATTATTCCAAAGCCTTTCGATATTTAGAACAGGCGTTAAAGATTTCTAAAGAAATGGATGACGATACGTCTTTATGGTTTGCCAGCTTTTTTCTGGGAATTGCCCGATCTTTGAATTGTGAGTTTGAAAAAGGTCTAGAATATTTCCGCAAATCGCTGGACTTAGGCTTTAAGGCCAAAAATCCGATTATGATCGTTTTTGCCAAGGGCCTTATGAGCACCTTTAACTATATCTTTTACGGTAAGGCGGACCTGGCCTGTCAATTGAGCCTGGAGTCTTTGCAAATGGCGAAGGAAAGCGAAGACATTTATCTCAAGGGCATGGCTTACTCCAGTTGCGGCATGGCTTGTTATTGTAAGGGATTATTTGAAGAAGCCGAAAATAGACTATCACAGGCACTGCCTTTATGTAAGAAAACGGCACTGCTGGGCTGGGAAACCTGGGGAACGGGTTTTCTGGGTCATGCCTATGTGGCGATGGGAAATTATAAAAAGGCCCTTGACACATATAGCAGAGGAATTTCGATCCTGGAACCCGTTCAGTTATTTCCCTTTTGGATAAATTTGTGGAAGATCGCCATCGCAAGGTTAAATGTGCTCAGCAATAAAACTGATATCAACCTGAGCAAAGTGTTTGAATGCTATGAAAATATTAAGGTTAAAATCGCACAAGGATGGGCGGCCAGATATGTTGCTGAAATCCTATTGAATCTGGATAATCACCATTTATCGGAAGCCGAGGATTGGGCTCAAAAGGCGCTTGAAACGGATAAAAGCAATGGCACGATGTGGTCTTTAGGGTGCGATTATACGTTTTATGCTGAATTGCACAAGTACAAAGGCCATCCCGAAAAAGCCAGAGAAAATCTTAACAGAGCCATAGAGATTTTCAGCCAATGTGGGGCCGAGGGATGGCAGAACAAAGCTGAAAAAGAAATGGCGGCGCTGGCATGAAGTCGGTCATTTCTACAGCACGCATTCATTGCAGATATCATAACTCATGACGACTCATTCCTTTCTCGTAAAAAACATTGTCGTTTTCCGGACCAACCGTTTGTAAGGTTATATTCCGCTTTAATTAAACGCTTTCTTCTTTTAAGCCTTCCCATCGCAAATCTTGATTATCAACCGCAATTTATGTATCATGGCCTATCTTACCGCAGTGTGGTCAGGGGCTTTCAGATGACATGTTTCAAAGAGTTGAATATGCCTGATTTTCACTGAAGAAAGGAGTGAGTGCAATGTATCTCAAGCAATCGGATCTGTTCACCGGTCTGGGTCACAACTTTCTGAAGCAAACCATGGCGATCGCAGAAAAAGTGTCATTTGAAAAGGGAGCCGCAGTTTTGAAGAAAGGCGAGCCGGCGGATTATTTTTTTATTTTGATCGAGGGTCAAGTCAGCCTCCTCACAGGGGATAGCGGTAAGATCGTTTACCAGATCAGCGGCCGTGGCGAAATATTCGGCTGTTCAAGCCTGATTGGCCGGGACAGCTACTTTCTTACAGCCACATGTGACGAACCGTCGGTGGCCCTTAAAATCGATCGCAGCAAGATGGAAAAAATTCTAACCGCCGATGCCGACAACGAACGTCTTTTTTTCAAACAACTCTCCAGGGCAATCGGCGATCGAATGATGACCCTGTATGCCAGGTTACCATAATATACCCCCTTCTTGTTGCAAACAGGTAATCGCTGTTCATTGGCGATTCGTTGCCATTTGGTTTCAACAGCATGGTGGAGCACCCATCGCGCTGACGACCAGAAGAAAGGATTTTCAAAATGGAATCCGCCGAAATCGAGGAGATTCTGGCAAACTGTGAGCTGTTCAAGGGTCTGGGCCAAAGCGAAATCAGAAGCATTGCCAAAATTTGCCGAGTAAACACCTATGATAAGGGCGCGCTGGTCTACCAGCAGGGTGATTTTGGAGAAAACCTTTACATCGTCGCAGACGGCCAGGTGGTGCTGGAAAAAACCGTCGACATGGAATCCCGCCAAGGCCGGGTAGTGATCGCCACTTTAGGCCGGGGAAGGGTATTTGGGTGCTGGTCCACCCTGCTGGATGAGGCCCATATCATGATGCTGAGAACCTTTTGCCAGACGCCTGCAACCATTTTGGTGCTTAAGGGTGCCGAATTGAGGAAAGACATGGTCAGCGACACCGGCTTTGGATTTAATGTGATGGAAAGATTATGCTTGCTGTTGCGTGAACGCATTCAGGCCGCCTATGGCGCTATGGAAAAGATGTGATTTGTCGTTCAGGAATGCTGGAAAAAAAGCGCTTTATGATAAACTTCCAAATATGGTGTTGAATCAGACCCGGCGGCAGGTTTTGCTCAGGGAGTCGTGAATGGATATAGAACTCAGCGCGGAGGAAAATTCACTTCTGAAACAGATCAAAGCGGATCTCGTTGAAATCGGAAACGATCGCAGCAAACTGATTCCCATGCTTCAATTGGTGCAACACAAGTTTGCCTACCTTCCCGCAGAAGCCATTTATCTGGTGGCTGACCATTTGGATATTTCATCTTCGGAAGTCTACGGGGTCGCCACCTTTTATAATCAATTCCGTTTCAACCCGCCCGGCAAAAACCCGGTTAAAGTCTGTTTGGGAACGGCCTGTCATGTAAAAGGCGGGGATATTATTCTCGAAAATTTTGAACGCAAACTGGAGATCAAAGAAGGCCAGACGACGCCCGACAGAGAATATAGTGTGGATCGTGTGGCCTGCGTCGGGTGCTGCGCCCTGGCTCCGGTAGTTGTTTTGGGGGAAACCGTGCACGGTCATATGCAACCCAGCAAAGTGGAAGGGTTGGTGTTGAGAACCCGGCTTGAAAAAGAAATGCAGGAAAGAGAAAAACAAAAAAATGAGTCCACCGAATAACACGGCCACCCGCTCCGGATTTGCTGAGATCCGGCGGGCAGCCAAGGCCAGACGCAAGGCATTCAATGAAGCAGCCGTACCGAAAATTCATATCGGTATGGCAACCTGTGGGATTGCTTCCGGGGCCCTGGAAACCAAAGATGCCTTCGAGCAGGCCCTTGCCCAGCGCGGGTTGGAGGCCCGGATCCATACCGTGGGGTGTATCGGCCATTGTTACGCAGAGCCTTACGTCATCATCGATCATCCCCAATCCGGTTTGCCCCCCGTATTCTATGCCGACGTGAATCCCGGCAAGGCCCGCATGCTCACCAATTTTTTTCTGGCCGAAGGCGACGCCTGTTTCGAACATGTTCTCGGTGCCACTGAAGAAAACGATATGATTCCATGGGTGATGGAATTTTCGCGGTTCAACCGGGAAAAACGGGTGGTAATGGAAAAATGCGGTCGCATCGATCCGGAAGACATTTACGATTACATCGCCGAAGATGGCTACGGCACCCTGGATGGCATGCTCCGGCGATCCCCCGGCGATGTTATTCAGCAAATCAAAGATGCCGGTTTAAGGGGCCGGGGCGGTGCCGGTTTTCCGACAGGCGACAAGTGGGAACTGGCGGCTGACATGACCCGGGATACCAAACTGGTTATCTGCAACGCCGATGAAGGGGATCCGGGTGCCTATATGGATCGCACAATTTTGGAAAGCAATCCGCACCAGGTCATAGAAGGGCTCATTGCCTGTGCATATGCCGTTGGCGCCCATAAGGCGATTGTTTACATTCGGTCGGAATATCCGCTGGCCGTCAGAATCATCACCGATGCCATCCACCAGGCGCATTCCCTCGGCCTGGTCGGCCAAAACATCCTGGGCAGCTCCTTTGATCTTGAAATCGAAGTCTTTCAGGGATCCGGCGCTTTTGTCTGCGGCGAGGAAACAGCTCTGATCAGCTCCATCGAAGGTTTGCGCGGCATGCCGATTCAGCGGCCGCCATATCCGGTTGAAAGGGGTCTGTGGGGGAATCCCACGGTGATCAACAATGTCAAGACCCTGGCGTCGGTGCCCCCCATTTTGGAAAAAGGTGCCGACTGGTACAGACAGATCGGCACCGAGAAAAGCCCGGGGACGGCCATATTCTCCGTCGTCGGCGATGTTACCCACCCGGGTCTGGTCGAAATTCCCATGGGGGTGACCCTGCGGACCCTCATTTTCGATATTTGCGGCGGCATTCCCCAGCAAAAGAAATTTAAGGCTGTCCAGATCGGTGGACCCTCCGGCGGCTGTCTGCCCGAGTCGTTTCTGGATACACCCATCGACTTTGACTCGCTGACCGAAGCCGGCGCCATGATGGGATCCGGCGGCATGGTGGTCATGAATGAAGATACCTGTGCGGTGGACATATCGCGCTATTTTATAGATTTTACTCAAAAAGAATCCTGCGGCAAATGCACCTTCTGCCGCATCGGAACGGTTCATTTGCTCAAGATGCTGGAAAGAATTACCGAAGGCGAAGGCCGGGAAGAAGACCTCAACATCCTGGCGCAATTGAGCGAGGACATCAAAGCCGGTTCTCTGTGCGGATTGGGTAAAACCGCCCCCAATCCGGTTTTAACCACTTTGCGTTATTTTCTGGATGATTATGAGGCCCACATCAAGCAAAAGCGCTGCCCCGGTAAGGTTTGCCGGCCCTTGATCGCCTTTTACATCGATCTGGAAAAGTGCGCCCGGGGCTGCGATGCCTGCGTGGGATGCTGCCCGGTGGAGGCGGTGTTTACCACCAGCACCCGCAAAAAAGGCATCGACCAATCCCTGTGCGTCAAATGTGGAGAATGCATGGTCGCCTGTCCTCCGGAATACGATGCTGTGCGAAGGGTCTCGCCGCCGGAGCTGGCGCCCATCGTCGAACGCCCGGCTCAGCCGGCAAAAGAGGAAAAAGCTGAAGGACACGGTCAATGATTGCCCTGCAAATAGATGCCAAAAAAATCGAGGTTGCTGAAGGATCGAATTTGCTCGAGGCCTGTCTGGATAACGGTATTTACATTCCGAATCTATGCTATCTGAAGGGCATGCCGCACCCCCCCGCCTCCTGCCGTCTGTGCTTCGTTGAAATCGAGGGCAGCGACTTTCCCGTTTGTTCCTGTTCGATTCGGATTGCCCGAAAGATGGTTGTGCACACAAACACCCCCAGGGTCCGCCAGCTGCAGAAAGCCGCTTTGCAACTGCTGCTTTCCGCCCATGATGTGGACTGCAAAAATTGCCCGGCCAATCGCCAATGCACCCTGCAGGATATGGCCAAATTTTTAAAAGTCGCTTTAAAAACCAGAGGCCTCGATCGACTGCTGAAAGAAATCCGCATTGATGCCCACCACCCTTTTTTGGATCACTATCCCAACCGCTGTGTGCTCTGCGGAAAATGCGTCTATGTCTGCGGCCAGCAGCACAACCGGGCCGGATTGACCTTTGCCAGGCGCGGAATCGATACGGTTATCGCTTTTTATGGCCACCCGCAAACCAAACAACTTCCCTGCGACACCTGTCAGGCATGTGTTGACGTGTGTCCGGTGGCCGCTCTGCTACCGAAAGCTTAAGCATGCCGAGCAAAGATTATGGAAGCATTATGGGATCGGGTTTTCATTCTTCACTGTAATTCAATATGCCTGATATGGTTCTCACCACGAAGAACACGAACCCGCCCGCCTCGCCTGAGTCCGCCTCAGTGTGGACGATGGCGGGCGTGGGATGCACGGAGGGAAAACACATAATTTTACTTTTGTCTCTTCGCGTCCTTGGTGCCCTTCGTGGTTATATGTGCCTCACTTGAGCTTTCCGCATAAGTGTAAATTATAATTAAAAACGCCCGTTTTGAACCGCTGACGGTTCAAAACGGGCGCTGTGTTGAAGGGAGGTTTAGGGTTAATTGGTGCCCATTTGGAAATTAAGACGGGCACGAATTAGTTTCCAATTTGGTCCGCCTATATTTGTGCCATATGGCAAAATATAGGCGGACCGGATGGAAACTAGTCGGTCTGTTCGTACTCCAGTGTAACCGTTACGGTGCGATTGAGGGCCCGGCCCTCGGGCAGTTCATTATCAAACAGCGGGTCATGGGGACCGGCGCCGTCGTAGGAGATATTGCCGCTGTTGACGCCGCCGCCGGCAACGATCATTTCAAAGGCTGCTTTGGCCCGGCGCTTTGAAAGGTCGATGTTATACGCCTCTTTGCCGATGGTATCGCTATGGCCCATAATGGAAACCCTGGCGGTGGGGATTTCGTTGATGCGGGCAACAATCCGATCCAGCACGGCCCGGTTGCGCTCTTTGATCTCGGCGCGGTTAAATTCGAAAAGAATCAGCGCATATTTTTCCATCACCTTATAGCCTTCTTTTTTGGCAACGCGCTCTTCGCGCTTGATAAAGCGCACGCTGGTGCTGGTATGCGTCTTATAGGTCCGGCCTTTGCGGTCTTCGACTTCAATATTGGCGCCGATGTTCTCATAGGTGCCGATTTTACCCAAACCGAGCTCTTTAAGATTAAACTGATAGGCCGGCATCAAATCGCCCTGCCCCGACGTCGAATCGATCAGTATTCCATCCCCTAAGAGCGCAACGGTCCAGCGCTGCAGGTCATAGCCGCTATTGATTTGGGGTTTGACCTGCAATTGTTCCGAATTGCTGATTTTGGCCACGTAGGTGCTTTTGATGGTGTCCATAATGGCCGGGGTATCGGAATAAATTTCCACGCGTTGGTTTTCAGCGCGGCCCTCGGGAACACTGCTGGCGCTGGGCACCGCGGGTCGGTTGCGCACTTCCAGCTGCATGCGGGACGCATCGATGCCCCAGATGTATTTTAAATAGGCCTTTACCGATTCCGCCCGGCTGCGGGATAGATCTTTGCGATTGTATTCTTGATCGCGGTGGGCGTTGCAGCCGACGATTTTGATATGCGCGTCCGGGTTGTCACGCAAGCGCCGGCCGATGATATTAAGGGTATGGGTATACTTTTCCATCGTGTCTTTTAACTGGCTTTCGTTAAACGACTGCGTCTCGGCCTGGCTGCTGAAGGTTGCATAGCGGGCCGGAATGTCGCTTTGTCCGGTTTCGAAAAACACATAATTGAGCAGCGGCGAGCTGTCGATGGTGGTGACCTCTTCAATCGTCAGTTTGGCAGGCTCGATGGCCACTGTTCCTTTGGGCGGACCGATCAGTTCATGGATCAATTCTTTGCGGGTCACGGTCACCGGACATGCGACAGTCATGGTTTCATAGGTATCCTGATTTTTGTCGGTCACCTTGATGCGCGCCTGCAGATTGTTGCAGGCCGCTAACTTATCCCGACCGATATCATCCAGCGCAAGCGCCAGCTGCGGCCCCAGCATTTGGGCGCCGTTTACGGTTTTGATGGTCTGCCGATCGCCCTGGATGTCCAGCTTCCAGTCCGCCACCCCGTATTCGGCCACAATCTCGGAGATGATTTTTATCTCGGATAAATTCGTGCTTTCGGCGATGAACGGGTTGGCGGCCATGGCCTGCATGTCGCCGGAATCATAAATAATGTCGACGCGCTGGTTTTCGGCGCGACTGCCGAGCATTTTGGGCGGTGCCGGTTGAGCCGGTAAATTGCGGGCGTCAACTGTCATGCGGGAGCCGTCAATGCCCCAGATCGAGGACAGATAACCTTTCACCGATTCCGCCCGGGCTTTGGAAAGCTCCAGGTTGCCCTTTTCAACGCCGGAATCCGAATTGCAGCCCACGATGCGGATCTGTGCTTCAGGCACTTCCCGCAATTGGCGGCCGACAATGTTCAAGACATTTTTATAGCGGTCGGTGGCGCTGGTCATTGTGTTTTCGTGAAAGACGTCTGTGTCGGCCCGGTGCTTAAACAGAACATAGTTATCGGAGATGTCGCTTTTGCCGGTATCAAAAAACACCTGATTGAGCACCGGCGACCCATCCAGCAGGGTTAGCATGTCAAAATTCAATTGGGCGGGTTCCAAACTCAAGCTGCCGCTGGGTGGCTCGTAAAACCGATAGTTGACCACATACCGATGGAGCAGGGTGGTCGAAAAAGATTGAAAAATGGGCAGCAGCTCTGATGCGGATCGGGCTTTCCAGATCTGTCCATCGTGCTTTTCAACAAAGGATTTTAGAAACTTATCCATTTTGCTACGGGGCATGTAATCCACCGCAAAAACTTCCAGGTTGCGTATCCCGTGGGCTTCGGATTTGACGACATCGCTTTTAAAATTGCTATTGAGATCCTCGCCGTCGGAAAAAACCACCAGAAATTTGTTTTCTTCCGGAGGCATCTCGCGGATGAGGCTCAGCCCGGCCACCATGGCTTCATACAGAAAGGTCGTGCCGGTCAATCCCTCCTCAAAGGCTTCGCGCAAAAACTGTTTCAGCTCCGCACTTGATTTTGAGCGGGCGGCTTTTGTATGAAGCCAATAGGACTTGACATCCATGCCGGTTTTTGTGCTGAAAACCACAATCGAAACATTGTCGATGGGGCGCAGGCTGTCAAAAAATTCGTCCAGGGCCGCCAGCAACGGTTTGATGGCCTTACGTTCTTTCATGGAATACGAATTGTCCACCACCAGTACGATGTTAAGCGGGACGGATTCGCTGGTTTCCAGCGCTTCGATAGACTGAATCCGGGCCTCTCGTTTTCCGCTTTTGATCACAAAGTCCGCGGGTGTTAATCCCTTAATGGGATTGTTGGCCGCATCTTTAACCGATATGAGCAAGTGGTTTTCATCGATCATCTGATGTGTCAGTTTGCTTTTGTGGTTCGGTGTGATGATCTCGATAGGTTCGGCCGCCAGACAGCTGATTCCGTATAGCAGCAGCAGACCGGCTAGCAGTAAAGTTGTTTTGTTTTTCATCGGTGTTCCTCCCGTATCATTTCGATCTTTGATTTTACTTTTTGTATAAATTTCAGGCAACTGCTCTAACACAGCAAAAAGTATTCCATATTGGCCAATAAAATTAAAAGCTTAAAATTCAATTGGTTATATTGTTTTGGCTGCAGCCGCAGCCTGCAAGTGTCAGAAAATCGTCTGATTTTGTGTACAAGGCGTCAATTTTATTGAACAAAATAATATGGTTAGGGAGGTCAGCCTGCGTCGTGATTATTTGAGTGGATTGAAGCTCATTTTTTGACAGGATCTACAGGATTTTGAGGACATTTTTTATTTAGCCGCTCTCCGGATGAGAGCGACTAAACTCAATCCGCTTTCAGCGGAATAAAATTATCGGTTATAAAAATTTAACCTCGTAATGGGCTCTTATTTTTAATATGATCAACTCATATGATAAAGGTAATACTCGCCGCAGGCGATAGGGTTTGGTCGTTCTCTTCCGGAGAACGGCCAAAAGAAATCCCGATAATCCTGTAAATCCTGTCTAAAAAACATCAAGTGTTCAACGGGCGAAACGGGCTCAACCGGTTTGAAATGGATTCTAAACGGATGGCGGTTTGGACTTCAGAGGTTGGGGTCCGGGATGTCTTTTCCTGCGGATAATTTGGTAAACGACCAGGATAATGAATAATACCAGACCGATAGAGTTGAGGGTCGGATTGGCCCAGATGAGCAATAACGCAGCCGCGCCCTGCAGGATGGTTTCCGGCCAGGTCAGATGCGTTAGAAAATAGCGTTCCAAGCAGACCACAAAGGCGATGATCGACAGGATCGAAAAGATAACCGTTTTAGTGACCGCCATGGGGGTGCCGTTTAACAGCAGCGGATGGTAGGCCATAATGATGGGAATGATATACAACCCCTTGGCCAGTTTCCACGAGGTAAAGGCGGTTTTCATCGGGCTGGAGCCGGCAATCCCTGAGGCGGCAAAGGATTCCAGGGCCACCGGCGGCGTGACGTTGGCATCCTGGCTGTACCAAAACACCACCATATGAGCGGTCAGCAGCGGGATGCCCAGGTCCATCAGCCCGGGGCCGGCCAGAATGATCAAGACAATGTAAGAGGCGGTTACCGGCAGCCCCATCCCCAGAAAAAGCGAAGTCAATGCCACCAGCAGCAGGGCCAGCAACGGGATTCCCTGGGAGAGCGAGACCACCAGCGAGGAAAAGCGCAGGCCGGTGCCGGTCAAATTGACGATTCCGACGATAATACCGGCGGCCGCGCAGGCCACGGCCACCACAATCGCATTGCGGGCCCCCTGTTCCAGGGTTTTAATCAGGGTGGTAAAGGAAATGCGGGAGCCTTTGCGGATCATGGCGGTACAGTATACCGCTAATATGGCAATAAAGCCGGCCATCATCGGGCTGTAATTCATGACCAGCACGATGATCAGAATGGCCACCGGGATGATAAAGTGAATGCCGTCTTTGAGCGTTTGAAAGATATTCGGCAACTGGTCTTTTGGAAGCCCCCAGATGCCCTGCTTCTGGGCTTCGAAATGCACAAACAAAATCACCGAAAAAAAATACAGCACCGCCGGAATGAAGGCGATCTTAATGATCTCAAGATAGGGCGTCTGGGTAAATTCAGCCATCAGAAAGGCTCCGGCCCCCATAATCGGCGGCATCAGCTGGCCCCCCGTCGAGGCGGCGGCTTCCACTGCTGCGGCCACATGCTTGCGGTAGCCGATTTTTTTCATCATCGGAATCGTAAACGATCCGGTGGCCACCACATTGGCCACGGCGCTGCCGGCCACCGAGCCCATAAAGCCGCTGGCCACCACCGCGGTTTTGGCCGGTCCGCCGGAAAAACGGCCGGTAATCGAGTAGGACAGGTTGATAAAAAAGCTGCCGGCGCCGGTTTTGTCCAAAAAGGCGCCGAAGAGGATAAATATGAAAACAAAGGTAGACGCCACCCCCAGGGGCAGACCGAAGATGCCTTCGGTGGTCAACGAAAGGGTGGTGGCAATGCGTTCGACGCTGTATCCTTTGTGAACGATTAACTCCGGCATCCAGGGGCCGAAATAGCCGAAAAGCAGAAACATGACGGCGATGACGGTCAGATTCAATCCGATCACCCGGCGGGTGGCCTCCAGCACCAGAAGCACGAGCGTAACGCCCACCCGAAAATCCCACGGGCTCCAGTCCCCCTGGCGCTCGAAGATGCCCTGCAGATCGATAAAAATATAAAAACCGATGAAAACCGCCACGGCGATGAGAATCAGATCGACGATCATGGCAAAATTGAATTTATCCTTGCGGGCGCCCTTGTACAGTGGCTTGATTAAAAAGGTCATTGCCAGGATGCAGGTTAAAAAAACGGAGCGATGGCGCATGGCGGTCATGGCCACCATCCCGGCCGTGTACAACTGAAACAGGCTGAGCGCCACGCCGATCACCGTCAGGCACCAGGCAATGATGCGGGCTGTCGGGGTTTTGGGCTCTGATTGTGGGGGTATAGACTCAGCCATTATTGAATTCCAAGAAACAGTTTACTAACCCCATCTATTGCCCGATAGCTGCGTTACAAACCGATTCAAAATGCTCGAATACTAGCGTGTATGCTCCACTTTTGAATCGGTTTGCGCCTTGCTCTCGAACATGATCTGGGGCAACTAAACTGTTTCTAAAATCAATATCTCTCTTCTATTTTTAATCCATTGCGACTACCGTGGTGTGGCTGGGTGCGGCCATATTTGCCGCCACCAGCGATACAGCAAGCTCACCGGTCGGGCCGCAAACTGCACCGCCACATGCGGAGCCAGCTCTGAGAGATTCTTGCTGTGACCACGCCAGATCACGGTGTGATCCACCCCGGGGCTGCCGATGCGCAATACAAAATCACCGGTGGGCATGTGCATATCCTCGATGACCTCATAATCGCCGCGCCGGGCCATGCGGCCCACTCCCGGCATGCGGCCCATGCCGGCACCGAATTTTAAATAGCGCTCTTCTTCAATGAAAATACGCCCCTCGGCATCCAGGCTGTGTTCTTCCCAGATGGGGGCGTTTTCCACCGAATGATAATAGTGCAGGGTAAAACGTTCACCCGGCTGCAGGGGCATTGCCAGCAGCGGCGGCCCGCCTTTAAGCGGCGTGACGGTTAATTCCAGCCCCCCGGGCAAACGCCAGCTAATTATTAAAAAGGCAGCGACCAGGCCGGCTGCCGCTATCAGCAGCAGCCGGCGTTTCCCGGTCAATGGTTTCATTTACGGCATCAGGTTGGCCGGCACGGCGATGCCTTTTTCTTTCAGATATTTGATCGTGCCCGGATGCAACGGAATCGGCGAGTACTTGACCGCATTTTCAGCTGTCGTATAAGAGGCCGATGGATGTATCTTGAGCAGATAATCCTGATGCTCATACAGGGATTTGACCAGTTTATAAACCAGGTCGGTGCTCAGGCCTGCCTGACAGATCATCACGTTCCATACCCCGATGGTGGGAACAGCCTTATCCACCCCGCG
The DNA here is from genome assembly GCA_050124655.1 of Desulfobacterales bacterium. Taxonomy (GTDB): domain Bacteria; phylum Desulfobacterota; class Desulfobacteria; order Desulfobacterales; family JAHEIW01; genus JAHEIW01. Next base: position 12,030 of record JASFEV010000021.1, on the reverse strand, counting down.
GTACACGCCGCCGGCCAGATCCACCGCCGAATACTCTTTATTAGCGGCCAGAACTTTCTTCTGCTGCTCCGGGGTAAAATTGATGATGTGAATATCATGGGTGGTGGCCAGATCCAGAATAGAGCTGGTTCCCGGTCCCACCGACCACACCCCCACTTCGATGGTGCCGTCTCTTAAAGCATTGGCACTTTCGGTAAACGACAGGCGGCTGTCTTTATAGGAATCCAGCGGGATGCCCAGGGCTTTAAACACCGTCTCGGCCATGAAGTTGGTGCCGCTGCCCGGGCTGCCCGAGCTGATATTTTTGCCTTTGATCTGTTCGATATTGGTGATTCCGTATTTTTTGAGGGTAACCACCTGCAACAGGTTGGGGTACATGATGGCCATGGACAAAATGTCGTGTTTTTTGCCTTGAAATTTGGAAAGACCCTGAAAGCCGGCCACGGCCACGTCGCCCATGACTTCGCCGATGACGGTTTCGCCCTTGTGCGCCAGCTTCACGTTTTCGACACTGGCGCCGGTGACCTCAGCCACCGCTCTGACCCCTTTGGCGTGTTTGTTCCAGATTTCGGCCACACCGCCACCGTAGGGGTAATAAATGCCGCCGGTTCCGCCGGTTCCGATGGAAATAAATTCGGTGCGGGCCAGAGCCGGACCGCTTAACACTAAAATGGCACATAGTGCCAGAATGCCCGCAAGGGCACAATTCATACTCAGCTTTTTCATCTTCAACATCCTCCTTAACAATCTGATAAGCATTTATTTGCGATTTTTATTGTCGCATGCTGTTATTCCATAACTGTGACCACCACCAGAATATCCTTGGATAGTTTGTCGGTTTTAATAAAAGGAATTTTAACGGTTGTGCTCTTGCCGGGCTCGACCACCGGTGGTTTGCCCTTGCGCGGCACGTAATGACCGGCCGCCTTGCTCATATCCTCTAACCAGATGTTTAAGCGATAACGCAAAGGCGCTTCGGTTGGGTTTTCAAGGCTGACGGTAAAAATTAATGACGGATAACCACCATGTTCGCCCACCGCACAATCAAACTGGGTGAGTTTGACCCTGTCGGTCACATCCCACTTGATTTTGGCATCACAGTTGGTCTTTTCCGGTGCACCCTTGCCGGCGCAGCCGCTTAGCCAGACCCCCAGCGCCAGACATAAAACCAGGATTGGGATCGCTTTTTTCATTTTCTTCATCCTCAAACCTCCTTATTCAATGGGAAGCTGTCTCAAAGCGCATATAAGGTTCCCGGGTTGAGCCCGTTGCCCGTTTGCCCGTTAGGCCGGTTAAAAAAATAGAATTAGACTTCTTCCCTTTTAACGGGCTCAATCCGCCGGAGGCGGGCTCAACGGGCCCACTGATAAACCTGATTGTGTGATCTGCTATTATTGAAACAGCTTCGAGTTAATAAACGCTTGCTCTACACTTGAAAAAGAAAACCCCGTTCTCCGAAAAGAGAAACGGGGGTTTTAATGCGGTTGAGTCATGGCCCAGTTATCCATTAAAAATTCGCAATCTATTGGTTATCATTCATAATTTGAATTTTAATGGATACCCAATACCAGCAAAACGGCGCCAAAGTCAAGTTGAATTAAGGCCCGCCGGACATCCTTTTGGTGCGGTTTCGCCGCTCCATTTAAGGCCGGCGGACCGCATCAAAAGGGATTTCTATGTGGTAGACACCTCCTTCCAGATGCGCTTTGACCGGCAAATCCCCTTTTTTAAACACCTTCATAATGCCGCCGATATTGGAATACAGGACTTCGGCGACAAAACCCCTGACGCCGCGGTCCCTGGCCAAACGAATCAGCATGCGGTACATAAAAGTGGCGATGCCGTGGCGCTGATAATCTTCATCGACCACAAAAACCACCTCGGCAAAAGGGCTGCCGGGTATTTTAATGTAGCGGGATTCGGCGATGATCCGCCCTTTGCCCTCTTCACCCACCAGCCCGACGAGGGACATGACCTGATTCCAATCCACATTGACGTATTCCTGCATTTTGGCATGCGGCATACTGCTGATGGTTTGAAAATACCGGTAATACACCGTTTCTTCTGAAAACCGGTAAAACAAATGACGCATGCCCTCCTCATCAGAAGGTCTGATGGCCCTGACGCGCAGCCGCAGGCCGTCCTGCGCTTCATATGTTTCAGCGATATCGTCCGGGTAGAGGCGTGCGCTGTCTGCCAGAAAAATCTGGTCCGGGTACAAGATTTTTCTCACTTTTGCCTGTTGCACCAGATTGGCCCGGTCACCGGGATGGGCAATATCGATCAGGGCCTGGGCCCGCTCTCTGAGGGTGCGCCCTTTCAGATAGGCCACGCCATATTCGGTAACGATAGCGCCGATGGATTCAAATGCATTAAACTGGTTGGGCAGTTCGGCAATGGAGGGCAAGATGTTCGATTGGCCTTTGGGATCCCGGCTGGTCAGGGCAAAGATGGAGCGCCCGCCTTCGGATAGCTCCGCACCGCTTAAAAAATCCATCACCTCGGCCGGTCCGGTGGCCACATTGCCTTTGCCCGTGTAAAGCCCGATGCGGCCGTACAAATCCACCTTTCGGGCGGCAACAACGGTCACAAACTTCGGGTTGCGACCGATGATCAACGGGTTAAAGACTTTATCGACTCGTTGAAATTCAACCAGGGGATTTTTGTCCAGCCATTGCATCAGCTGCAATGTCCCCAGGGCATAAGATGTCAGGGATTTTCCGCGGTAGGTATCTTTGCGCCGGTTGGTGACGGCACCGCTTTGGATGAGGTCCATCAATGGATCGGTAAACAGCGGTGAATGGATACCCAGGTGGCGCTTACTTCGCAGTTGTTTGGCCAGCGACTCATATAAGGGGCCGATTGAAAACGCCAGGCAGCTTCCATCCTCAATTAAAGATGCGACATTTAAAGCGACATGGTCCCAGATGTCGTCTGTTTCCCAGCGGTCGAAATATATCGGTGGATCTGTTGAACGAACCAGAAAGTCGAATTCTGATACATGCACAAAGGTATCCCCGAAGGTAAAGGGGACATCTGTGTTGATTTCACCGACCCGGATGGCCGCCTGGTCGAGGACTTCCCGGGCCACATCCACTGCAATCCCCAGACTGCAAAATCCGGCCTCGTTGGGGGCGGTTATCTGAACGATGGCGACATCAACCGGTGCCAGTCGCGATTCAATCAGTTGGGGAATTTTTACAAACCGGCTGGGGATCAAGTCCACGCGGCCGGCCTCGATGGCTTCATCGGCAACCCAGCCGGAAAAAAAGGTGGTTAAACGAAACTTCTGGGATTGCAGTGTTTGCAGGGAAACGGCATCCCCCAAACTGACCAGCTGGGTCAGCTCCAGATCCTCCAAATTTTTATCAGCAGCGCTCATCAGATGCCGAACCATGGTGCGGGGCTCAGCCCCGGCCGTTCCCAAAAAGATGCTCATGCCGGGCTTGATTTTGCCGATCACGGTCTCCGGCGAAACAACCTTTGATGTCCAATTTTGCGCGTTGATGGTTTCCATCTCCAAACTCATTTTCAGGCCTCTTCCAAAGCATCCTGCAAGAGCGCCTTTACTCTGGCGATCAGCTGGTCATTGTTAAATGGTTTGGTGATATAGGCATTCGCGCCCAGAGCCAGGCCTCTGGCAATATCGGCCTCATCGCGCCGGGCGGTTAAAAAGACGATTTTGACATTGCGGTATTCGGGATTTAATCGAATGCTTTCGCAAACCTCCCAGCCACTCATGCCGGGAAGCATAATGTCCAGCAGCACCAGATGGGGTTTGTTTGTCGAAATGAGATCGAGCGCGTCCTCGCCTTTTTCGGCGACCCTCACGTTGTAGCCCTGTTGCTCCATCAGAAACCGGATCGCCGCCACAACTCCCGGCTCATCCTCCACGATGAGAATCTCTTTTGACATAAAAGCTCACCTCCCCATTAGCCCGCCACAAGTGGCCATGATAAAAGAGGTAGATCGCTGCATTCGGATTGGGATCGGCGCACGGATCTTTTCTAAACGTATCTTGAATGTTGCAATCGACTAATTTTGAATCCGTTTAAGACATCGAATCTGACAAACGCTACAGAAGTGGAAATGGAGACAGAAATTGAGACCTGGTTCGCTTTGGCAGATCAAAATCCATTTCAGGTCAGAATAGCATAGTGTAGTACTTTAAAATAATGCTTTTATATATCGTTTTCAATGTAAACGGCCAAAAAAAAGACAGCCCGCATTCTGGGCTGTCTTTCTTCTTCTCAAGCCTTTAGGAGGCACAATTCAATCGCGCTATTTTTGAAAAAACATCCTGAATCTGATGCCGGCACCCTCATATGAAGTCCGTACAATTTCACCATTGGCCATGATCGTCTTGCGCACGCCGGGAAAATCGAATTTGATGGCGATCTCCTGCCCGACATATAAGCGATGGTCGGTGTCAATGAAAAGGCCCCCTGAACTGACATTGTTAATGGCAGCCTGGAAATCGCCCTCCATGGTCTGGCAGTTCGCCACAACCAGTTCGTGTTTTTTGACGGCTTTGCGGGCATCTTGTCTTCTTTCTAAACTATCGACCTGACCATTTGGCAAAAAATTGCTGTACATCTTAGGCTGTTTTCCTTTTTTATGTTTTTCAGTGGTGGGTTTCCGTTCTGACAACATCAATACAAGTGTTATGCCAAATTTTTAACCGTCTGATTTTTTGAATATTTTATGAAAAGGCACTCAATTTTTCGTCTGATTAGTATACAAAATTAAACAGGCCTGTCAAATTTTTTTTACATGATCGGATCGCCAAACCTTCGTATGCAAAGAAGATAAATGGGTCAAGCGCTGGTCTGCGGCACTTCATCTCCACCAAAGCTCTTGGGCACACCTTCAAATGGCGTTCGCCGGCTCGACTTTATGGTCTTGGGATCTCGCATCGTCTTTAAAATATCGATGCTGTCTTTGAGACCTTTGTTGATCCGGCACATTTCCAGGGCCATACCGACAACCTGCGCCACGGCCTGGACAAAATTAACGTCATTTAACGTAAATTCCCAGGGTTCGGTGGTGTAGACCCGCATGCTTCCAATCAGCTTTTCGCCAATGATGATCGGAACCGCAAGGATCGAAGCAATGCCTTCTTTTTGGGCCTCAGTGGGATATTGCAGCCGGGGATCATCGCTCACATCAAAAATGGCTACCGGCTGGGCATCTTGCAGCGAGGATGCAATCGAATGCAGCGCGCTGACCGGACCTTTGTCCAGATAATCTTTGCTAAGACCATAGCTGCCGGCCAGTTTGAGCTCTTTGCTGCGGGGGCTGAACAGAAACAGGGTGCATCCTTTAACATTGAGGGCGTGGGTGACGCCTTCGACGGTGATCAAGACAATCTCTTCCGGATCCCGAATCATGGAAATGGCTTTGGTAATGCGAATCAGGGTTTCATAGTTAACGATGGGCTTGTCCATGGTAACCTCCTTTCTGTTGAGTGGTGAAATGCCTGGAGGGGCTCAACACTGCAGGAAAAAAATTCGGGTTACCGTGCCGAACGATTTGAACCGAAGACAGAAGGTTCGGTTGAAAACCGGTGGTGCGAACCGAATGCGAAGTCGTTTTACACGTCGCTTCAGGCCAATATTTCGGGATGGTCGGTGAGATGTCTCTTTACGAAAAAGCCAATCATTGGTCGGATACAGCAGTCTTGCCGCTGTCGGCATACAATGAGTAAGGATGTGATCTTGTCCCCTCAATAATAACCATAGGCATTTGTGTACTTAATTACAAGCAAAAAATTAGAAGTTGCCTCAAAAATGCATCTAATCCGCCTGCGGCGGAGTGAGATCGGCAATCCCGGAGGGTTTCAAATTTAAAAAATAAAAAGGAAATAATTCCTCTATAATAGATTTGTAACTTTTTTAAATTTGAGACGCTCAATTTAGTCCAGGCTATTGAAGAGGGCGAACAGAAGTCCCCGCACTTTAGGCGACATCTCGTCAAATTGCATACCGATCGCCAGGGCTTTGGCCCCGTTGGTGACGACTTCACGGCGCCAGGCAATTTTGCCTGAGATTTTCAACACCAGTGTGTGCGTGACCACACTGACAGTTACTTTAGCATTTGCAGCACTTTCGTACAGAGAAGAAATGTTCCAGGGCTCGGTGAGTTTGGCGGCATCAATATTAATGCTCATGCCCCCGATCGAGATGTCTTCAGACACGCCCTCCAGGTAAATGGCTTCATCAGGAGAATGCTCCGGGTGTATCTCGAGTTCCAGCACGAGCGATGATTTATGGCGGGATTCTTTGCGAATGGCTTCTTGAGATCCCTCCTGTTCGGATATAGACCGGATACTCAGTAGATCGATAATCCCCAGCTCGATGTTGGGATATTTGCGGCAGATGCGCATGAGTTTTTCTTTAGGAACCTTGACCAATTCGGTCGGATCGAGCGTTTCAATATAGGATTGCGACCGCTGCTCTTTGTTGAAAGGATAAATATCGCCAAAGAAATCATTTTCCGCCAATACCAGGGTGGGTTTTCGAAATACTTTTCGCTGATTTTGCAGCGTCAGATAGATGGAATCCTTTAGCCTGCCGGAAACGACAAAAAACAAATGATCCTCTGGATCGCCAATTTCCTTAACCACCTGATTGGCCGGCAGCCGGACATTTTCAAAAAGAGAGCATAGTGCTTTCAGCTCATGGATGCTTAACTTGGAAAAGAAATGACCGATCGGCAGCTTCTTGTGGTGGCCGTTATCAAGCTCGGACAAAAAGGCCTTAACGTTTTGATCCGAGGGCATTTCGATGTGCCATTGGGAAATTTTGGCCACAATCGCCGGCAACATCTTGCCGCTATCCAAAAAATAAATGGCGGTTCGATTGTAAGCCTTTGCCGCCGCGTCGTGCATCTTATTTTTTAAGAGCAAATCTGCATATATTCGAACCAGTTCGGGCATATCCGGGAATTTTTTGAGGATTTCGAGCATCAGGTCAATCGAATTGATCACAATGGAACCATCAATGATGTGCTCGATCGTGTTTTTATCGATTTTGAATTGATGCAGCGAAGATTTTTTAATAAATTCTGGTACTTTCAATTAGATCACCTTTTAGCTCAATGTCTCGGTTAGTTTAGAATTGTGGACGAATTTCAATGCTGTCGTAGGTCGCAAAAAGATGGATCTATTATCGGCTAATTGTCGCGATTTCTTAAGTTTTTAAATAAATAAAGATTTCAGTGGTTGCGTCGATAATGAATATATGCAACGGAAAGAAAGACGAAAAAACCCCAGAGTGAGAATTTGCGATCCGATTGCGTTTTTAAGTATGGATTCGGATGTAAAAGCATCTCACCACAACGTCGCCATAGTTTTTGATGTGAGCAAGTCGGGGATCCGGATTGAAACATTTCAGCCCATCAGCTCGGAAGATATCATCCTGATGTTTTTCGATTTAGATCAGAAGCAAATTGAAGTGAGGGGCGCGGTTATTTACTGCGCCAAAAATGATTGCGGTCTGTACAATGTCGGCATCAATCTGGCCGGCACCGACGGCCAGAATATGGATTTTGTCAAAGCGCTGGTCAAATCCTACCATTATACGAAAAATACGTCTCATCTACCGATTATATCCGATCTGAAAAATTAGTTTATTGGTCAATTAGTTGACTGGTTAAATAGTTGATTCGTCGAGCGGATAAAGAAAGTCAGATGCTCTGCGAATCAACTATGCTCGTGGGGTCGACTTGTCCCGACGAAGTTTGCTTAAACGAAGACGGAAGCGCCTAGCGCGAAGCCCCAAGCTATGAGCTATCAGCTATGAGCTATTATTAATCTGCGGTTAAAAGAACTCGCCGGTTCAACGTGCTCAATCCGCCGTAGGCGGACTCAACGGGACAACCTAAAATATTATGCCTTGGTAGTCCCATCTCCAGACAGCTTTTCAGCTGCTCTGTGCATCAGCCGGGTAATGGGCATCTTCTGCGGACAGCGCATCTCCGCTTTGGCATAGTCGGTGCTCACCAACCGCCTGTGCACCTGTTCCGGCAGGTCGTTATACAATTGCATCGCCTGCTTCTGATTGCCGTACTCGTCATGATACATCAGATAGCGCATGATATCGCTGATCGGAACATCAGCGTTCAGCACCGATTCACACACATTGCCGCAACCCGCACAATAGCCGGGTGCCGATACTTGCGCATAGCCTTCCAGCAGTTGCCGGTCCTGTAAGGACAGTTCGGTTTGGTCCAGGGCCGCGGCCACATTGGCCTGTAAAATGGTCATGTTGGTCATTTCAGAACAGATGCTGGCAATTTGGGGATTTTCCCAGACCACTTTGAGTTTGGCCTGCTCAGGGGTAAAGCCTTTCTGGATGAATCGATCGGCAAGCACTGCCGCCACATCATTTTCGTTGCCGATATCTGAATAGAAGCGGGCAAAAAATTTAGCCTGAGTTTTCATGGCGGTTAAACCAATTCCGGCCTTGGCACAGGCCTCAACCGCCCTTTTCATGTCGTCGGTATTCATCAATCGGTAATTGTAGGTGGACATTATGCCATCGATCCAGCCCAGTTTGGCGCCTTCCATCAGGTTGCGTTCCATGTGTCTGTGAGTACTAAACCCCATAAAGCGAATTTTGCCTTCGGCCTTTGCTTTCTCAGCCCAGGTTTTGACGGCCTCGGTGAGCTCCTCTTTTGCATTTCTGACCCCATGAACAAAATACAGGTCCACATAATCGGTCTTCAACCGTTCAAGAGATTGTTTCAGGCTTAAGCTCAGTTGATAAGGATCTGAGGTGTGGGCTTTGCTGACCAGGAATATATTCTTGCGATCATCCGGGTATTTTGCCAAATATTTGCCCATGGCTTCCTCACTTTTGCCGCCCGAGTAGGACGCGGCCGTATCCCAGTAGGTCACGCCCATCTTAATTGCCTGGCGCAACAACAACTGCTTTGAACTCAGATTCTGACTCCCGCCAAAGGACAGCATCGACACCTGCTGGCCGGTTTTGCCAAAAGGCCGGGTCGGAACCTGTTTCAAAGCGAAATCTTGAGCTCCGGCAAACCTTCCAAAGGAGACAATGGCAGATCCAACCCCGGCAGCACCCGTGATTTTCAAAAAGTTTCTGCGAGAACACCGTTGCTTCTTTTCAGACATTTGCACCTCTCCTTAAATTAAAGGCTATATGATCAATAAAGCAAATAAGTATCTATTATTTGTTTCCGATTCAGAAATGGGAGATTTTTTCGATAAGTCCGCCTCAGGCGGACGATGGCGGTCAGGGATTTTAGCCTTCGGCGTACTTCAAGTACGTCGAAGGGTTAAATCCGCGGAGAACACAGCTTATCGGAAAATAGCCATTTCTGGATGGAAACAAGGTAATACCACATCGTTAATATATTATTAAGCGGCTTTTTGTAACAATTTGTATATTCGTCAATGGGCGCAGATTCATTGTTTAACAGACATTCAATCTAAATTATTGCTGCTCATCAAATAAATAAAAAAGGCAGGGTAACAATACCCTGCCTTTTAAATGGTTGTTTTAATCGTCGGAGACATGTCGCTCAGTTTCAGATGGGATCTCCGACGGTATCCTTACAAAATTATAGCCCGCCTATGGAAATCTCCACGCGGCGGTTTTTAGCACGCCCCTCGGTGGTGTCATTGCTGGCGACGGGGTTCTCAGCGCCGTACCACAGGCTAACCACCCGGTCTGGCCCCACATTATAAGTATTGTTGAGATAATCCGCTGCCGCTTCAGCTCTGCGCCGGGACAGTTCCACGTTGTACTCTGCTTTTCCGGTATCGTCCGTATATCCGAACAGCGTAGCGGAAGCATTCGCATTGGCCACCAGGAACTTGCCGACGGCGTCAAGTTCTTCTTTCGCTGATGCGGATAGATCGTATTTGTCTACATCAAAAAGAATGTTATTGACCTTGTAACCAGCCACTTTCTGCTCCGAAGTTGTCACAACATCGGTGTCCCACTTTGTGTAGAAGAGAGGGCCAATGGCATAATACGGCTGGGTAACATAGGAGTCGAACGGAATGGCCCGCGAGCACATGTTGACCCTGGCCATATCATCGACCGTCTTGCGGTCCCTTTCTTGCACCGAGTAATCGATGATCTGAAAACAAGCGTTATATTTTTCTGCCAACGCTGTTACCTTTTGCCCGGGACTTGTGGTTTCTATGACTTTATCATAGCCACCGTCGCTGAAAATGTAGACGAAGGTCTTGCCGCTCAGCCCCTGCAGCACAGATTCCAATTCATCCAGACTCTTCACCAGCGGGGTCTTGCCTGAAGCCTCAGCCGGAAGTTTGTTCAACGCTGCGAGCACCGCGTCTCTGTCGAATTTCTGCACGGGATAAATTGGTTCCCAGGGCGTGAAGCGATAGACGCCGACGTTGTAACCCAAATCCGGCAGCCGCATAAATCCGCTTGAAAGCGCCTCCCTTTCGAGCTGGTAGTAAGGTTTTTTATAAGTTTTGTTATCCGCCGACATGGAGCTTGAAGTGTCGACCAAAACGATGACATTGTCGGCCGTTCTGACAAGCACCTCCTTTTGGATGACATTTTCCTTAATATCATCGGCGTAAATGATCTCACCGGCCTGAACTGCACTGCCAGCAGCCATAACCAGAATTCCTAATATCACCACGTTCAACATAACTGCTTTTTTGAACATACTCCCCCCTTTTCGATTGGTGTGTTTTTGGTTGAAAGATCGCACCAATTTCTCGCCTAAGGAATAAAATGTCAAGAAGAATATTTCCGTTAATACAAATTTAACAGATAGTTATAAAGGTATAGTGCTTTGTAGGTTTCTATAAGTGGTATTTACACGTACAGCTGCCAATACTCCTGAGTTGAATGAAGCACATTGTTATAAGCAAGTTATGGCTACGGGGATTGGGTGCGTGCGTAATTGATCAGGTAAGGCAACGGATCCCCTCCACCGCATGTATTCGGACCGCCGGTACCGCCCCAGTTTTCAGCGCTTTGGCTTGAAACCACCCGAGGCCATGCCTCACCGGCCCACCAACCAAAGAAGGGTCCACCCGATTGGCCCGGCCAAATGTCGTTACGGTGACGAATCCCATAGGATGATCGACCCGATACATTCTGCGTGAAGGTGCTGTCCATGACCCCGGGCCCATGGTAAGCGGGTCGCTGGCCACCGGCCATGTCAGCAGGATACCCAACATGAGCCCAATATGCGCCGCCGTTCCATGACGTAGAGTAGCCGCGTGAGCCCATCCAACCTGTTGTATTTCCAAGGCGGCTGTCCAGCACACAAACCACATAGTCGAAGGCGCATTCACTGGCCTGGATCAAATCGCTCGCATCGGCTTGCAGCCAATAGTAGATACGTGTGGCATAGGCGGAACCGAACGGTGCACTGCCGTCAAAGTATAAAGGTGTAAACTTAAGCCATCCTGCAGTACTACCGCTGGCCCAATTCACGACATGACTTGCGGTCATCACATGTCGGGGCCCGATCATCACTCCGGATCCCCAACCCGCGGCAGTATCAATCCGGCCGCATGTGCTCCAGGGAAACGACGTATCAGAAAAGGTGTAGCGGGTGTCCGGCGCAAAAACGGATGTGGGTTCGCCGACATTGCCGCGCTTTCGTTTGCCTTGCCAGATAAAATGAGGGCGTTCCAGCGACTTCGGAAGCTTCTTGGGAAGCGGGCGCAACTCCAGATGCGAGACATACTTGCCTTCGGAGCGGTTTGAAATATTCCTGGCCTTTCTTTTCGTCAGCGCGATAGAACGCACATTGGGCGGAAACGTGTGCTGTCCGATGAGCGAGGTCGATGTGACGACCTCATATCGTCCGGAGCGACGTCGGAGTCGTGGCTTGGACCATGCTCTGGCCCTGGGTGGCTTGTACATCCCAAGGACGAGTGTAAGACTGCGCTTGGATTTCTTGGCCCGTTTCCGGCGAACCTTATTTTTCCACTCTTTGTACAAGATTGGGGCATCTTTAGTTTTCACGGGGCGACCTCCTTAATTTAGGGCAAATGCTGCTTAAAAT
>JASFEV010000020.1:0-26206 GCA_050124655.1 Desulfobacterales bacterium | reverse complement strand
GGTAACCCCAAGGCCATATCCGACGTCCAGATCAGAATACAGCTCAGCCGGATCTGAGGAACGATTTTGACCGGCAGACCGCAAAGCGTTTGGTATCCATTATAATTTGGATCCTCTACAAAAAGGCTTTGCAGTTCGGAAGTGGTCGGAAGACGCCAGTTTTCGTATAACTGCGGGATGGTATCCGGGAAATCTTCCGTCAGCCAATTTGAAATCTGGTGCCAGAAGATATCGGCCTGATTATCGGTTTTGGCCCACATGAGCCTGAGCTTGCGATCGGTGACGGTTCCGTCGCCATGGTCAATAAAACGCTGTTCGGCCAGGGCAACACCCCAGAAGCCCGTCATCACAATCAGCAACAGGATGGATACGCAAGCCAGCGTTTTGGATACGGTTCTATTCATATCAATCGGCGGCATTATATAGAAAGTCTGATTTTGCTACGCTCATCAACGCCTGTTGTAAGAGACCTGTTGAAGATTAGTAAAGAACGCTGTGTGTGTCAACCCGCAACACCTGGCGCCGGCAGGCTGAGGTCATCCCCATCAGACCCAATACGCAATGGTCATCTTGGTTAAGCTAAAACGGGTGTTTCAAGCTGGTTCAGTGAGCGGTGGCTGTCGCGAATTTTTTTCATACAAGCTCAGCGATGGCACCCGTTAACCGTTTTAGGGTGGATGCGGCAGGAACCCATATTTTTGATAAATTTGCTGTCCGGCGGGGGATAGAATAAAATCGATAAATTTTCGGCCGTTTTGCGGGTGGGGTGCATTTTTTAAGGCGCAAATATAATAATTAATTTTTTCTCTCTGGTCCAGCTGCTCGCCGGGCTCAATCACCTCAAATGCCAGCTGGGTTGCTTGAGCCTGCACGGCTTCCGTCACCCAGACCGGGCCGACATCCACCGTCCTTTTTTCAATGCGCAGCGGTGTTTCGCGGTGATGGACGAGGGTCAAAAGGGTTGTGCCTTCAGCCCGCTTTTCCTCCATGATGCGTTTAACAAGATCGTCTCCACCTGCCTGACGGTACATATTGATGATGTGATAGGCAATATCTTCGTTTTCAGGATCCGGCTGTGAGATGCGAACATCGTCTCTTGCTAAATCATGCACCGATCTAATTTTCGCCGGATTGCCCCGGGGCACCATCAAGGTCAGACGGTTATGCAAATACAGATTTTCGTCTTTGGGTGAGATATGCCCGTGCTCCGCCAGTATCTGCATGGCCTTTTGGTTGACAGCGCTGTAGACGTCCGGATAGACCTTAAAAGGTCGGTTCTGCCACAGGGCGCCTTTGGCCAGGATTTGCTTGAGTTCCAGGCCCGGTGGAAGCGTTTCATAGAATATTGTCTTTATTTCCGGATGCCGGTTCTTGAAAGCCGAGATAATCTCCGGCATGACCATGAATTGATTGCCTGCCATGAAAAGCACCAGATCAGCCTCTTTAGCAATTTCCAGGTGATGCAGGTCATCGGCACGGTCTGCGGGTATCACTGGCAGGGTTCTTTCAGTCATTGATCAATTTCCTTCTTATTTCTCTTAAATTAAAAAGCTACTGGCTTCTGGTCTCTGGCTACTCGCTGCTGGATCCGAAGCAGTGAATCGATTGCATAGACAGATTCTATTCGAATTCTACGGTCGACCGAGTTTGCACTGTGATCCTACACTCAAGACCTACCTGAATTGCATTAGGTGACAAGGTCATCTTCTAATATCAAGTATCGCAATCTAAGAATCAAGTAACTATCAGCCAGCCGCAAGAAGCCAGTGGCCAGTAGCCTGATCGATGACACTCGGAAGCCTAAAGAGATAACATATGCCTATTTTTTAAGTTCTGACCTGACAACAATCTCCGAGTGCAACGTCCGATGCACCGGACAGCGGTCGGCAATCTGCAGCAATCGCTTTTTCTGCTCATCATCGAGTTCGCCGGCTAAATCGATTTCACACTCAAATTGGTCGAGTTGACCCTCTTTTGTCTGACAGGTCTCACAATCGGCGGCATCAATCTTTTTATGGTTTAATTGCACGGTGACGCCATCCAGGGGCCAGTTTTTGCGGTCGGAATACATGCGCAGGGTTATCGCTTTGCAGGCGCCCAGGGAAGCCATCAGCAGATCAAAAGGCGCCGGGCCCAGATCGGCTCCTCCCATTGATTGGGGCTCATCAGCCACCAGACTGTGACCGGCGGCCATAATGTCGGTAACATAGGGGGACCTTCCAATTTGAGCGGTAACCTGATGTTGGACTGTATCGCCGGATGGCTGATCTTTGTCGGAATCATCGATGTATTTAGCGGCCCAGGCCGCAATCACCGCCCCGGCATACAGAGAGTCTGTCTGTTGGGTCAGCAGGTGGTCGGCCTTATCCAGGGAGATAAAACTTTTAGGATGCCGGGCCGCTTGGAATATCTGGGCAGCGTTTTCGATTCCAACGGTTTCATCGACCGGTGAATGCAGCACCAGCAGCGCCGGGTTTAAATTTTTTAAGACTTCCTTCATATTGACCAACTGCAGATCGTCAAAAAACTGTTTTTTGAGCTTAAAGGTTCTGCCCGCCAGGCTGACCTCGGCTTCGCCACGGCTTTGAATAATCTGGGTGACGCTGCCAAGGGATTGGGCCACATGCCGGGGATCGGCTGGAGCGGCAATGGTGACGACAGCCGTTGCGGAGGAAATACGGTCAGCAGCCTGCAGTACTGCTGCACCGCCGAATGAGTGGCCGATCAATATTTTTGGCGCTTCATAGTCGGCTTTTAAAAACTCAGCAGCCACAATTAAATCATCAACGTTTGAGGAAAAATTGGTATCGGCAAAGTCGCCTTCACTTTCTCCGAGTCCCGTAAAATCAAAGCGCATTACGGCAATGCCTTCACGGTTAAGCGCCCGCGTAATGTGGGCAATGGCTTTGATGTTTTTAGAGCAGGTAAAGCAATGGGCAAACAGGGCGTACGCCGCCGGTTGGCCGGCAACCGGCAAATCGAGCCTGGCCGAAAGCATCTGACCGTCATTGTTTTCAAATTCGATTTTTTTAAATTTCATGTCTAACCTTTCGTCTCACTATCGGATTCAATTTTTGAATATACGTAAAGTTATACTATGAGCATTAAAGCGTCAGGCTTCTGGCTTCTGGCTGCTGGCTGCTCGCTGCTGGTCGCTGGCTTCTGGCCTGCAGCAATGTGCAAGAAGCAAGAGGCCAGTAGCGAGTGGCTTTAAATCGAAGGCCTCGATTTATTAAGATTCGATGATCCAGTAAAATGATCATTTTGGTACATAATCCACAATGGCCGGTGGCTGCAGGTCGGTGTCTTCGAGCATTTTCAAGGCGGCTTCGATGACCGCATGCTGTCTATCCGGATCATCGGGCGTATCCAGCGGATACCCATGACGAAAAGGAACAACCAAAGCACGTGGCGGCCGGATTTTTTCAGTCACCTGGCGTAAAGATTGGATGACAACGGTGGCCATACCGTGGCGCTCGAGAAGGGTTGCGATCAGACACACGGTCTGATTGCAGATCGGTCAAACCGGAATCAGCAACGCAGCATCAACAGCATCCGTTTTAAGCAGATGTGCAACCCCCGGTAACGTTTTTTTTACCAAACGCTTCGGAGTGGTAATCGACCCCATAAACGATAAATGGCGGCGGTTTACCGAACCGATGCGCCCTTTTTTTTCTAATTCCTGTACCCGATCTATGGGGAAAGTCAGATTGGGGTCCTGCCTGACCCCGAAATGATCAAACAGATCGCTGCGATGCGTATCGATCAGGGCGGAGGCATCTACATCTGATGGAATTTCACGGAAACTACAGTCACCGCCGCGAATCGATTTATCAAACGGCTCTTGATCCGGCAATATCAAGCCTGCAGTGGAAATCAGCACCAGACGACTGTCTTTTAAGGGCTTTTGCAGCGGTGTCCACGGAACCGAACCGCTGCGCCGCCAGGGATAGATTTTTAAAAACAGTCTATATTTTAGCGGAAATTCTCTCAGTTCACCCATTTGAAATAACCCTCTACACTCGAGTTTGACATTAAATCCAGCGCAATTCAATTTTAATTTGTAAGGAATCAAAATTTTAACTTCATGGATGAATTTCATTCATTATATTAATGGCTTGACATTCAAACATCCACTCGATAGAACATCAATCATTGATCATTATGGTCATGCAGCCTCAGCAGCATGGTATTTACGAATGCATGATTCACCATACCCAAGGATCGCGGTTTTATTCGCGTTGTGATGCCGGGGGGGTCTTATCCCCCGTAACCCGTTTTCAGCACGAAAAAGGAGGGTTTACCATGATCGTAAAGAATATGAAAATGCTCGTGATCTGTTTACTGACAGTTTTTCTAATTCTGCCAGCAAGTGCTGCCCTGGCGGCTGAAAAGCCCATTGTCGTCGGTGCGCCGCTTTCAACCGCCTTTCTGTATGGTTGGGGTCCTGAAAGAGCCTTTACGCTGGCCATTGAGGAGATCAATGCGGCTGGCGGCGTTAATGTGGGCGGCACAAAACGTCCTTTCAAATTGGAGGTTATCGATACGCGGGATCTGGAACCGGGTGTGCCGGTTAGCGAGGCCCTCTTGGCGGTAGAAAAGCTGATTCTGGATAAAAAGGCTGACTTTATCGTCGGCGGACCGGTTCGCTCTGAGGCCGCTCTGGCCGCCATGCCGCTTTTAAGCAAATACAAAAAGGTTTCGATCCTGTCTACCGGTGTACTGACGCCCAAATATCATGCAATGGTGGCCGAAAATTATGACAAATATAAGTATTGTTTTCGCATTCATGGTGAGGCCAAAAATCTGGTGGGCGAAATGTTTGCCAACTTTACCGAACTGAAGGAACAGCACGGCTTCAACAATCTTTTTATCATTGCCCAGGATGTCTCCCATGCACGCGGTGCTGCCAAAGTCATGAATGCGGTGGCCGCTAAAAAGGGCTGGAATGTTACCGGAGTGGAGATTTACCCCACGGGCGCCACCGATTTTTCAATGGGATTGCTCAAAGCCAAAGACAGCAAGTCCGAAATTATCAATATCTGGATGGATATGCCCGAAAGCGCCATTTTGCTGAAACAATGGTATGAAATGAAAATTCCGGCCTTGCCGTTTGGCTCCACCTTGGCAGCCGCAGAACAGCCCGGTTTCTGGAAAGCCACCGACGGCAAAGGCGAATTTACCCTGTGTAATGTGGTCAACGCCGGCAACGCGCCTTCTGATGCCACGCCTTGGACCATGAAGTTTTACAACGCTTATGAAAAACGGTGGGGCGTCGCACCCGAGGGACTAGGTGGCTCCAGCAGTTATATGGCCATCTATGTGTTGCGGGATGCCATCGAGCGTGCCGGCAGCCTTGATTCGGACAAGATTGTGGCCGAGCTGGAAAAAACCGATGTGATGGGCGTCTATGGCCGCTTGAAATTTGATCCCAAGAGCCACCAGGTCGTCCCGGCTCTGGATCCTGAGACCGGTGCGGTGGGCAGCATTCTGCAATGGCAGGCCGGCAAGCGGGTTGTGGTTTATCCCAAAAGCATTGCCAAAGGCGGCATTCAATTACCGCCATGGATGAAAAAATAAAGCCTGAATCCTGCATGAAAATTAATGCGAAGGTGAGATTCAATTTAAATATTGCATGTTAGGCAAAATCTAAAAATAGTATAAAATATTTGTTTTGCGGGTTGAAGGCGTTGCTTGTCTTGCGCCTTCAACCCGTTTCACGCCATGTTTTTCCTGATCATACCATGCAGATTTTGATTTACGGTACCATAAACAGTGTCGCTCTGGCGCTATTTGCGCTGGGCTTTGCGATGGTATACGGCGTCAGTCGTTTGCCCAATTTCGCTCATGGTGCTCTGTACGTGACCAGTGGTTTTATTACCTGGACATTTGTCAACACGTTGGAGCTGAATTATCTGGTCAGCATCCTGCTGGCGATGTTGGGCACCGGGATTATTGGGGCCCTGATCTACCAGTTCGTGCTCATCCGTATCCGGGGGATGGAAATATCGGAAATTATGGCGACCTATGCCATTGGGCTGGCCATTCTGGAGGGCCTTCGCTGGGGCGGTTTCAGGGGCTTGACCTATACCCTGCCGGCCTTTATCGAGGGCAGCACCGAAATTGCAGGCGTATCGGTGGATTACCAGCGTTTGCTGGTCGTCGGCATCGGCGCGGCGGTGGTCGCGGTGCTGTGGCTGTTTACCCATTATACGCGCATCGGTTTGGCCCTTCGCGGAATGGCCCAGGATGAGCGTGCCGCCATGATGCTGGGTATCGACTCGGACCTGATGGCGCTGGCAGCCATGGGGTTCGGCTCCATGCTGGCCGCCTTGGGGGCCGTCGTGCTGCTTCCTTTGGGAAATATCGTCGTTGAAGCAGGCTATAACGTTCTTATATTGGCCATCGCGGTTTGCATTGTCGGTGGCCTGGGTAGCTGGTTCGGTGCGGTGCTGGCGGCTTTTATCATCGGGTTCGCCCAAATTCTAACCGTCGTTTATCTGGGTGCCCACTATCAGATGGTGGTCGCCTTGCTGGCGATCATCATCACGCTGATTTTAAGACCCTCCGGGCTGTTTGGTCTTCAGAAAGAGCTGGAAGAGCGCGTATGAAAGCATCAACAGAGCAACGCCGCAAGGAACGATTGGACCGGGGAATCAAGGTTCGATCCGAAGGCATCTATGCCCTGATGTCCTGGCGGGAGCTGTCCTATCTGTTTTTACCCCGAGTTGTGTTGATCGGCGGTCTGTTGGTTTTGCCGCTGGTAATGCCCTCCATGTACTGGCAACGCGTGATATCCATTGTCTGCATTTATGCTCTGCTGGCATTGAGTTTTGATTTTCTGGCGCACTACGTGGGGTTGGTGTCATTGGGCGGCGCATTTTTTATCGGCACGGGCAGTTATATTGCTGCCATTCTCAACACGTCGCTGGGATTGCCACCCATTTTCACCATTCCGATTGCCACGTTGCTGGGTGCGGTTATCTGCACCGTTCTTTTGCTGCCCTGTCTTCCGTTGCGCGGGGTTTATTTTGCCATCGTCACCCTGATGTATCCGCTGCTTTTTGCGCGGGTTATCGAGGCGTTGGATATTCTGGGCGGAACAGATGGGATTGTGGGTATCGAAAGTTTTGCCAACCGCTGGATGGAGCAATATTTCATCATTGTGATGGTTCTGTTGCTGCTATTTGGCACCCGTCGATTGGTCAACCAGGATATCGGCCTGGTTTTCAGAGCGGTTAAAGACAACGATCAGTCGGTGCGGGCATCGGGAATGAGTGTGACCTATTACAAAACCATAGCGGTATTTATCGCCTCCGGGATCGGTTGTCTGGCAGGTGCTTATCTGGTTCATTTATACATGTGGGCCGGTTTGTCGACGCTGGCCCTGGATTTTTCCATTTTGCCCATTGCCGCCACCGTCATCGGCGGTTCCGGAACACTGGTGGGCCCGGTACTGGGTGCTTTTATTCTGGTGCCCATTTCAGAATTGCTGCGGGCATTCGGCACCCTGCGCATCGTATTTTATGCCCTGATTCTACTGGCGTTTATTATTTTTCGCAGCGAAGGTCTCATGGTTTATGGCCAGCGCAAATATCATCAATTCGAAAAGTGGATTAAAGTATGAGCACATCGACGACACCACTGCTGCAGATTAAAGAGGTGACCAAAGCCTTCGGGGGCATTTATGCCTTAAATGAGGTCAGTTTCGATCTGCACGAAGGCGAAATTCTGGGCATTATCGGCCCGAACGGGTCCGGCAAGACCACCCTGGTCAATTGTATTACCGGCTTTATCGAGTTGAATGCCGGTGAGGTTCTGTATCAGGGCAAAAAAATATCCGGCAAACCCCCGCACAAGATCGCCGACATGGGCATTACCCGCACCTTTCAGGTCATGCGCCCGTATTACAGCCTGCCAGCCTATAAGAACCTGGTCATTCCGCTTTTTTCGCCCCGGGCCAAACGGACCGGCGGCTGGAGAGGCGGCGGTAAGCTGGGGGACCGTAACACGGTCAGTATCGACATATTAGAAGAATTGGGTTTTGAGCGTGAGTCGTTTGTACCTTACAAAAGGGCGTCCAATTTGCCCACGGGTTATCTCAAGCGTCTGGAGCTCGCCCGCTGTCTGGCGCTAAATCCGAAGGTGATCATCTGTGATGAAGTCTTTTCGGGCTTGAGCATGAGTGAAATTGCCAGCATGGTGCCGCTGGTGGAACGTCTGCAGCTGGAAGGCATCACCCTGATTATGATCGAGCATCGTCTCAGGGAGCTGTTTCAGGTGGCCAACCGGATTATGGTGCTCAATTTCGGTGAAAAGCTGATTGAGGGCACGGCCGAGGAAGTCATGGCAGATGAAAAAGTAAAAGAGGCCTATTTCGGATCCGAGGAAGTTGAGGAGGTAATGGCGCATGCTTGAGGCAAATAGGCTGATGGTGTTTTACGAAAACATGCTGGCCCTCAATAATGTCAGCGTCAGGTGTGAAGAAAATCAGATTGTCGGCGTCTTTGGCGCCAACAGCGCCGGCAAGTCGACCCTGATGTACACCCTGTCGGGAATCATGGAAGATATTCGCAAAAAGGAAGAGATGGCCGGTGGCGAGCGCATCAGTGTTCTGGGCGATATCACTTATCTGGGAGAAGATATCACCGTCCTGAAGCCCAGCAAGCGCGCCAAAAAGGGAATAGTGCTCTGTCCGGAAAGACGCCGAATCTTCAAAGAATGCAGTGTCCTGGATAATTTGCGGATCGGGGGCTATCTGGCAACACCGGCCCAGGCCAGAAAAACGCTGGAATATGTGTTTAAAGTCTTTCCGGCGCTTGAGAAATTGCAAAAACGTATTGGCGGGTTTTTAAGCGGCGGCGAACAGCAAATGCTGGCCATCGGCAGAGCGCTGATGGCACAACCAAAATTGCTGCTGCTCGATGAACCTCTTTTAGGGTTGAGTCCCCTAATCCAGGCGGTCTTGGTGCGGGCCACCAAGGAAATTCGGGATGAGATGGGCATTTCGATTATTGTAACCGAGCAGTATGCCCGTCCCGTCTTGCCGATTGTCGATTATGCCTTTATTCTGGAAAATGGGGCAGCGGTACTGGAAGGAACCCGCGACGAGCTGATGAATAATCCGGATGTGAGATCGGCCTATTTCGGAATATAAAAAAGGGTTGAGCCCGTTGCCCGTTAGCCCGTTTCCGGTTAAGAAAAGATAGAATTAGACTTTTTCCGTTTATAACGGGCAAAATCCGCCGGAGGCGGACTGAACCGGCAAACTTGATGGAGCTAACTTTTACTCAAAAATGAAATTGGAGTTCTTAAAGGAATGGGCTCAACGGATGCAAATTTAGAGAAAGAGTTAACCTTTACGCGTTTTGATCAGATGAGCGAGCGCTACCCGGATAACACCGCCGTTGTCTATTTGGGAGAGCACTTTTCATTTTCCAGAATAAGGGAACTCAGCGAACGCTTTGCCGGCGCTCTGCAGGATTTAGGTGTTCAAAAAGGCGACCGGGTGATGATCTACATTCCCAACTGTATCCAGTGGGTCATCGCCTTTCTGGGGATTCAGAAAATGGGGGCTGTGATAGTGCCGGTGTCCCCCATTTATACATCTCATGAACTCGACTATATGATCGAAGACTCCGGGGCCGAAACCATCATCTGCCAGGATACCAACTTTTGTTATGCCAGCGATGTGTTTGCCGAATCCGGGCTCAAACGCATCATTGTCACCAACCTGGTTGATCTGCTACCTTTTTGGAAACGATATCTGGGCATGCTTTTTGATAAAATTCCCACCGGTAAAGTTGAGCAGGCCGAGGGTGTATATGAATTTAAAAAACTGCTCCATCACGCTCCAATGTCATCTGTAAATGAGATCGATCCCTGGAAAGATCTGGCATACATTTTATATACCGGCGGTACGACCGGCTTTCCCAAGGGTGTTCCCGGCAATCACATCGGCATGGTATCCTATGTCAACGATATCACCGATGATGTGGCCGCTGGACACCTCAAAGAGGGCGCGGATGTTTATATTGCGATTAATCCGCTTTTTCACATCATGGCCTTGGGCTTGTTTATAGCAGTGGGGCTTAACAAGGGCAATACCACCGTCCTGATGCCGGTGCCCCAGGTAGATGCCATTCTTGAAACCATTCAACGCAAGCGGGTTCGCTGGTTTCTGGGTGTTCCAGCCCTATACCGCATGATCCTTGAAAACGATCGTCTGGAAAAATACGACCTCAGTTCTTTGCGCTATTGCTATTGCGGCGGCGATGTCCTGCCGATTGAAGTCTTTAACCGCTGGCAGGAGCATTTGGGCATACCCATTTATCAGGTGTACGGCTCCACCGAGGCCGGTCACGTGACCTACAGCCGCATTAATGAAGACCCCAAGCCCACCACCCTGGGCCTTCCCCTGAAAAGCAGGGAATGTATTGTGGTGGATCCCGAAACGCTTGAACCGGTGGCAAGCGGTGAAATCGGTGAGTTATTGGTCACATCGCCTTTTACTTTGAAGGAATACTGGAACAAACCGGAAGAAACCCGACAGGCCTATATCGACCTCTACGGTAAAACATATTACCGCATGGGAGACTATGTCCGCCAGGATGAAGACGGCGAGATCATCTATGTAGAGCGCTCGGCGGACATCATCAAGCACAAGGCCTTCCGGATATCGGCCTCGGAGGTGGAGGCCGTGCTGCAAGATCACCCCACCGTCATTGGTGCCTGTGTGGTCGGTGTTCCCGATGAGAGAGTCGGCGAGCGGGTCAAAGCCATTGTCGTGTTAAAAGAAGATGCCCGCGGGGTGGGGGGGGCAGAATTACAACAATGGTGTCGTGACCGACTGGCGCCTTACAAGGTCCCTGGATATATTGAATTTCGTGACATGTTGCCCAAATCCAAGGTGGGTAAACTGTTGCGGCGCGAAATTCGGGACGAAGAACGGCGGCGGATTTCCAAGGACAAAGACGTGTCCTAGCGCTAGCGCCCCTATTTCAGCCGTTCTACACTCATAGTGCCCTGCATGCTAAACCGGCTCTATTCAGAGGCGGTAAATCCCTCGCGATGAATCCTTGGTTCCGGCCGGGGAGGCGCCTTTACCTCACCCTTGGGTTTTCCGATCGGCACGATCGCCGCAATTTCGCGGTTTTGCGGGATATTTAAAACCGGTTGCATTTTTTCAGGGTCAAACCAGGTAAAAAATAACGACCCCAATCCGTATTCCGCAGCGGCCAGCATCATATTTTGAACGCAGGTAGATGCAGCCTGTATGGCGCCGTATTTCTGATTAAAAAAATCGCCTAATCCCTTCTTCGTCGGATCAAACACCACAACGATCAACACGGGAGCCTGTTCTAAAAAGGTCATATCATATTTGGCTGCAAACCCCGGGCCGCCGCCGTCAAGGACAGCCTGTTTGGCCGCTTCGGAAACTTTTCTGATCTGAGCCTTTACCTCATCATCGGTGACCACGATATATTCCCAGGGAAGGGCATGCATGGGGCTGGGTGCCCACTGGCCGGCTTCCATAATGGCTGCCAGTTGATCCTGCGGGATGGGGTCAGATTCAAAGGCTCGGCAACTTCTTCTGGACTTTACGACTTCTTTAAATTCCATTGTGGTCATCCTCCTTTAAAATTCGGGTTTCAGCTTCTCATTGATTTCCTCCGGAAACGCCATGCAGATGCCTTCATTGTAAAGATTGCGCAATGCACCGACATCCGGGGTGCCCAGGGCCTGGTTGAAAAACGTGCGCGGGGAAAACACCAGATGAAAGCGGGCATGATCATCACCGCGGGCGCCGGGGAAAAAGTTCATATTAAAATTGTAAACCCCCATTTTGTCATATGCGGCCATCAGCTTTGTGAGGCCTAGTGCCAGGCTTTCAACGTCATCTTCGGCCAGATCCAGTGTGCAATTGGCCCCATCGACAATCGCAGCCACGTCTCCGGCCACCCCCAGTGGTGCGTACACGGTCAGCCAGCTGGTGCGGCCGATTTTCCCCAAAAAGCGTTGACCGCCAGTCTTTTCCGTTTGCACCAGGTCGTCCCAGTAATTGGTTCCTTTTTGCTGAAAATAGGTTTTTGCGCAGCTCAGTTCCTCCTGCAGCAGATTGGGCGCGTAGGCAGAGGCAAATACCTGTAAGTGCGGATGAATGAGCGAACTGCCGGAAGCCGGCATGTAGTTCCAGTTTATCAGGTGGTAAACGGATTCCGGGTGCTTGATCTCATCAACCCTCTGGAAAAAACGGATCGACAGGCGAAAGGCATCCACAATATGGCCGGGGGTTATGTCGGTCATGGGGATGAAATGCTGACCGCTAAAAGTGGCACACGCACCCAGGCTGTCGTAAGGGGCAATGTTGGGAAATAAAACCTTATCGTCTAATACCAGACGGCCTTCCGGAACGATGTCTTCGGGGAAACAGGGTGTCACTTTCATGACCTTATCCGGGCAAAAGGGGCAGTATTCCTGGGTTCCGGCCACCAGCTGGTCGAAATCCGGCTTTTCCCATTTTAAAGGCATGAAGTGGCAGATGCGCGAGGTCCTTCCGGTCAGCGGATCTTTACGAATTTCGCTGGGGATGGTCTTGCGCTCCATGTTGTTGTTAGGATCGAGAATAACAGTTTCACGCTCAATGGCTTCAAACTTCATACCGCCTCCTTTGATCAATTAACCGCAGATGCACGCAGACATGCGCAGACAGTTTATTTTCCTCCCGACGACCCAGTCGGGAGGAATAACTGCATGCCCTTCGGGCAATACAGTTATTAAAGTATTGCTGTTTAAAACAATAAGCTTATGATATTGTTAACAATATTCGTATATTGGCAAGATTAAATTCCCACGAAGTGGGATGACAGTTTTTGGCCGAGCAAGCTTGCCGCGCCATAGCCTTATCAACGGCGGGTCGCTCGGCCAAAAGGTCTGCGATCGTCTACGTTGGTCTGCGGTTAATAAATCAACTTCCGCAGTAAAAATCAATAGAACATCTCAGTATACACCAGAGAATCGGGAAAACGTTCATCGATGAGTAAGGTGGCATCCCGAATCATTTCGCGCCGACCACAAAGATAAAAATCATAGGCACCGGAAGGTAAATACCGTTCAAGATAATCAGTGACTTTACCTTTGAAGGCATTGGCAGGCAATTTCTTTGCTTCCGTCAGGCAGGGAACGAATTTATGGGCGCATTGCTGAAATTGGTTCGCATAATAGAGATCTTCTAGCAAACGGACACCGTGTAGAAGCGTAAAACCGGATATACCCGCTCGGGCCATTGAGCAGAAAGGCGCGATGCCGGTTCCGGTGGCCACAAACACCGCCGGTCGGGGGGAGGGCCTGAAAGTAAAATAACCGTGAGGGCCGTAAAAGGAGAGGGGAGTATCGATATCAGAAATGCTGAGAAGGGTAGACAATTTACCGCCGGCTACGCTGCGGATGCAAAAAATAAGCTCAGATTCTTGCGGTGCCGAAACGATGGAGTAGTCTCTTACATGTCCGCCCAAACTCAAACTGATTCGCTGTCCCGGCTTAAACTGAAAATCCGGCGGACTGCTGATCA
Source organism: Desulfobacterales bacterium (assembly GCA_050124655.1). Classification (GTDB taxonomy): domain Bacteria; phylum Desulfobacterota; class Desulfobacteria; order Desulfobacterales; family JAHEIW01; genus JAHEIW01. The sequence continues at coordinate 12,636 of JASFEV010000020.1, read as the reverse complement.
TAATTTCAAACGATTTGTCCGAGAGCCATTGTCGTTTTAGCAAAACGGCCGAATGTGTTGCAACATTGGTTTTCAAATTCGAAATGACCTTACGGTTTCCAGGGTTTATCGGCAATGCCGTGAATCCGATTGCATTGACGGGCAAACACAAACAGATAATCCGATAGTCGATTTAAGAAAACCAATAGGCGCTGATACGGTTCGGTGGGTTTTGATTTCACTGATTGGGTGATGAGCGTTACGGCTTTACGCTCACAGCGGCGGCAAACCGTTCGCGCCACATGGGCCCAGGCGGCTGTGATGTGGCCGCCCGGCAAAATAAAAGCGTTCAGTGCCGGTAATTCCTTTTCATAGCGGTCGATGGCTTTTTCTAAAAAGGCAATCTGTTTCGCCGTTATTTCCTGAAGCGCATCAGTTGCGCTGGAGTCCGGCCGGGTAGCCAGCCACGCGCCGACCTGAAAAAGGGTGGATTGAATTTGCTGCAGCTCGGCAACCAGTTCTTCTTCTGCGGAAAGATGGGCTGCCAGAGCACCCAGAATCGAGTTGAGCTCATCCAAATCGCCATAGGCATCAATTTGGGCGTCTGCCTTTGATACGCGATCGCCGCTGAATAAGCTGGTTTTGCCTTTATCGCCGGTGCCGGTGTATATCTTCATATATTTTTGCCTGAATTTCGCATGAAAATTAATGAGTATAAATATTGCCAACGCGGTCATTAATCAGTTTTTTAGCGCTTCCAGCTCCTTGAGTGTCTCCTCCGGTTCGGGTCTTTTCGTGTAATCCGCATCTGTTTCTGCGTATCGTATAATGGCCTGTCGGTCAATAATGAATCGGGCCGCCAGGGGCAATGTCCACGAATCGTCTGCGTTGTAACGGGGCAAATCGATGTCAAACTTTAGATAAATGGTTCTCAGTTTTTCCGGCAGTGTATGGACCAGCCCGAATTGAGCCGCAATCTGATTGCCCGGATCGCTAAGAATTTGAAATGTCAACTTCTTGGCTTTTATCAACGTACGGTTGTATTTTGCGATTTGGGGGGAAATGGCAACCAGATCGGCCCCCAGGGCGTCGAACTCAGCGATGTGACTTTGCAGAGCCTCCAGCTCAAAGTTGCAATACGGTCACCAACGACCGCGGTAAAAGATGAGGACCATAAACCGCTGAGACAGGATATCTTCTGAGCGCACTATTTTGTTTGCGCCATTTTCCAGTGCGAAATGCGGTGCTTTATGGCCTTTTTTGAGAACTCCCGCCAGAATTCCTGATTTGCGCAGATCGGCAGTGGCCTGATGCATTGTCTGCTGTACATCGGCCGGTGCCGTTTTTCTAAAATTAGCCTTATATTCGTCAAGCTTTGCTTGTAAGCTCATTTGCGGACTCCTTCTAAAGCCATGACAGCGTTAGGCTGGATGGTTTAAATTATTTCATCAAAAAACAGCTGCATATGCTTCCAAGAACGATCATCGGCGCTCGGGCTGTAGGCCAATCCATTGATATTCTTTTTGTCGGCTGCCGGATTGGTAAAACTATGCACCGCTCCGCCGTAATAAATCATTTGCCAGTCTGCTCCGGCTTTTCCAACGCCTTCCTGAAAGGCAGCGATTTTTTCGGGAGGGATAAAGGCGTCGTTGGCGCCATGCAGAACCAATATCTTCGCCTTGATGCGCGACATGTCTTCGGCTTTGGGCGTGGTCAGACCGCCGTGGAAGCTGACGACACCAGCTATATCGGCTCCGCTGTAAGCCAGTTCCAACACCGTGGTGCCGCCGAAACAATAACCGATGGCGGCGATTTTAGTGGGATCCACGCGTTCGTTTTTGCGCAGGATTTCCAGGCCAGCGCGGGCGCGTTGCCGCATAATGGGCTTACCCCGCAGATGCCCGGACAATTCTTGGGCTTTGCTTGCCTGGTCTGTCCAGATCCCCTTGCCGTACATGTCCAGCGCAAAGGCGACATACCCAAGTTTGGCAAGCTTATCCACCCGCATCCTGACATAATCGTTTAATCCCCACCACTCATGGACCACCAGCACACCCGGGCGCTTACCCTTGGCAGTGTCATCGTAAGCCAGGTAACCTTCCAGAACAATATCTTCGTGTTTGTATTCTACATTTTGAGAGACCACTTCAGCATTTACTGCTGTTGCTATCAATAAGATATATATGGCAATAAATAATTTTTTCATGACGCTCTCCTTTTTGCTCAATTCACTCTTGCGGTAAATAAAGTTTGCAAAAAAGTATGTACGACGATCATGAAGTCAACATTTAAAGGATCAGGATTCAGAGTTCAAAGGTTAGGGGGATTGCGACATGGAAGGTAGGTATTGCGGTTCGCGGCTGTTGAGTGTCATGGAGCAGAAAACAGATATTGGAATTTTCGGACTAGACTTAAATTAAAATTTGGCGACTCATTTAAGACTTCATCAGAAAACCAGGGCCTCTGAAATTAGAAACTTCGCTTACCTCGTGCCATCAAATTGGACAACACCACGGATATTTTTTCCGTCAATCATATCCTGGTACCCTTGATTGATACAATCCAGGGTGTAGGTCTTGGTAATCAGCTCTTCGAGTTTGAGTTGCCCGTTTCTGTAGAGGTAAAGCATTTTTGGTATTTCAACCCGTGCATTGCTCGTTCCGTAAAGTGATCCCATGATGGTTTTTTGAAAAAGGAGCAGGTTGAGAGGGGGTATGGGAAGGGTTTCAAAATGGGCCGGCGTGATGCCAATAACAACAATCTTTCCCAGTTTGGCTGTAGACTCAAAGGCCTGGCCGATAGTTTCCGGACTGGAGATGACCTCAAAAGCATAATCAACACCGGTGTTAGCGGTGATCTCCATAACCTTAGTCACGAGATTTTCCTTTTCCGCATTGATTGTATGGGTGGCGCCAAATGCGCTTGCCCATTTTAACTTGCGATCAAATACATCAGCGGCAATGATGGTGGAAGCACCGCATATCCTGGCCCCCTGGATGACATTCATCCCGACCCCGCCAACGCCGATAACCAAAACGCTGCTACCGGGCCGAACATGAGCCCTGTTCGCGGCTGCACCGAAGCCACCTACCACACCGCAACCCACCAGGCATGCCACCTTCAGGGGATATGTTGGATCAATGAGGCAGGCAGAGTCTTGATTGACAACGGCGTACTCGCTAAAAGCGCCCAGGAGGCAGAACTGACCAATCTCCTGACCCTTCTTGTTTCGCAGTCGATAGGTTCCATCCATCTGCGGCCCTTGGGCTATCTTCACACTCTCTACACACGCATGGGTCATTCCGGAGATACAGAAACGGCATCTGCCGCATGATGGAATGAACATCAGGACAACGTGGTCACCAGGCTTGAAGCGCGTTACTCCCGGCCCAACAGCCTCTACAACACCTGCACCCTCGTGCCCCAGCACCATAGGACGCATCCCTACTGGGCGGTCTCCCTTCAAAACATGGTAATCCGAATGGCATAGACCCACAGCCGCCATCTTCACAAGCAACTCGCCGGTCTTGGGTTCGTCAAAATCCAATTCTTCAATAACCAGTGGTTCACCCGGTTCATATGACACCGCAGCCAACGTTTTCATGCCTCAACTCCTTTTGCCAATGTGTCTTTGATTTATTCAGCATTAAAACATGTTCCTCTGTGCGAGTCAAAGTTAACCGCCCATATGGGTGGTGAGCTGGAGATATTGGGCTTCTCCTTATCAAAAATCTGATTCCTGAATAATTATCCCCATTCAGCATCAACATGTGAAATTAAGTTAATACATTGAGTCGCCGCTGAGCATCCGAGAGCATAGGTAACAAATTATCCGGCAAAATGAGTAACAGTTTTTATTTATAGAAAAAGATTCTCTTACCTATATGTGATTGAAGTCGTGGCAAGTGGTTTAAAACGTCGAGTGAAAATAGGATATCGATACCTTTCAGAGGGATTAAAAAACACTGATATGCCGGAGAGCCCTGTTGACAAATTATTTGACGATTAACTGAAATAACCGGCGCGAGCCGTGGCACCTATGAAATTTAGGATGAGTTGTCCCGCCGTTAGAGAAGATATGCCATTGAGGTCCATTTTGGGTGCGATCTCCACAATGTCCATGCCCAACAATTTGCCCTTCCGCACGAGACCATGGATCAGACTTCGCATTTGGTGAAATAGCAACCCACCCGCGACGGGTGATGCAACCGCCGGCATTACCGCCGGGTCAAGGCCGTCAGCGTCGATGGTAAGATAATAGCGCCCATTGGCCGGAATCCGATCAAGGACGGCATCCATACCTTTTTCGTGGACTTCATAAGCTGAAATGATCTTCACCCCATAAGCCAGCGCGTCTTCGACCTCTTTTGTACGAGCACTGCCTTGGCCACGCATCCCGATTTGGAAAATTTGGTCAATATGGGAAAGTTCTGAAGCACGGCGAATAGGACTACTGTATCCTTCGCGAATACCATTAACCTCGTCGCGCCAATCAATGTGTGCGTCTACATGAACAAGCGTAATAGGTCCATGACCATCGAATGCGCGCAATACAGGTATCGGAACACCATGGTCACCGCCGATGACAACTGGGAGGGCCTTCCGTTCTAAGATCGTCTTCACTGCTGTTTCGGCCATGCGATAGTGCCTTTTGATATCAGCGCGATCTCCAGGCACATCTCCACAGTCAACGACTCGAACATTACCCCCGCCGAACAACGGTCCTCCCAGATCAAAATCCCAATGGTCCAAACCATCGCTCAGTCGAACAGATTCAAGGCGCACAGCTGACGGTGCGTTCGCCTGATCACTTGTGAATTCGTCATTGCTATAGGAATAGCCGTAGGGAATGCCGAGGATGGCTATGTCGGCTTCTATGGCATCAAGTTCTGTACAAAGAGGAAAACCTAAGAATGTATTCGGTGCGCCTTGTGGTGGAATTGTTTGCAACATGGATTTCCCTATTACTTTAGGCGTAAACTGACGCTCGGACTAAGCATTCCTTGGTCCACTGCCAAATGTTGGCTGGTTGCAGATGAGAATATATGTAAATCACTGAACGTACAGATATCGTCATCTGACATCATAGCTTTTTTGACACCATCATTTTGGCCGATATGGAGATATGTCAGGTTTTAAATGAGGTACGAATCTTGTTGAACCCAGCAGATGGTAAAAGTTTAAAAAAGAGCTCACATCACCCGGTATTTCGCGTTTTGTTTTGCAGTTTTTTGACCATGTAGCCAATCAGCAGCTGCACGGCACCGAAACCGAAGGTCAGCATTAGCACCCATATCAACCTTGCCAACCAGACAATATACTCCTCATCGCTGAGGCTATGGGTGTACTGCGGCATCGGCAGAATAACAGCTACCACAGAAGCCAGGATGAATGCTTTGACCACCAGGCCAACTAAACGCCTCAAATTGTTGTTGGTTTCCACAATATTTTGTGGTTTCGAAAACCTTGGATTTACAGCAGACCGATAACTTGGTCACTGGATTCCATAAGGTCCATTAGTGTTTCGAAATTCCCAGCCGGGGTCTCCTTTTTGACTGACTTTACATCTATGCCTCGAAGCTCCGCATCTTGGATTAAAAAATTAACCCTGAGTTTCTCGCCAACAAGCCGATTAAGTTCAATAGATGAGGCATTTTCTATATCTGGCTGGCAGAAATGAACCGCATCCTGTAACAAATAAAGGTAAACGGTGTGGCCTTGGGACAGCATATCTGAAGTCACGCGTAAGGCTCTATGTGCCTCAACAGAGGATGGGCCACTCTTAAGTAGAACGGCAATTTTCATTTTTATCTCCTAAAAAATCAGTTGCAGATGATGGTTGCTCATCAATTCGGAAACTTTACCGTGATCAATGGGCTCCAAACCTTCGACCAAGTCGTCTACATCTATCCCGCGCTGATGGAGTGAATCTTTTTCCACATAAAACTCTGCCGGATCGTCTTTCTTTTCATAAAGCCCGCGGGCGATAACCTCATCAAATGTTTCGCTTAATGCCAACCATTGGCTTTGCCCGGGTTCCTGACCTTCCCTTGCCAGGTACACACCGTCATCCACTAAGATCATAATTGGACGGAATCCCAATGATATCGATCCATTGGCATGGCGCAAAGCTTCGGCTGCCTGGAAACCTCCGTAAGGGCCGTGTCGAACTATAATCAGAATATCTTTGGTCATGGCGCCCTCCATTTACGGACCTGCATTGATTAAAATGTCAGTTTGCTCAAGAAGCTGAAACAGGCTTTTGAGAGTGCCGGTGTTTGCTCCTTTGATGAATTGTTCTTTCCGCAGACCACGGAAGCTGAAACACGTACCTCAAAGATCGATGCGAGCGCCCCGTTCGATAAGCGCAATAAAACTCTTTTCGGCATTGGGCGCTCCTGATGCACGTTGATCCTTTAGGAAAGCATAGGTTCCGTCACCTGATCCCACTATGGCTACTTGATGCCCTCTCTTTAAAGCTGCATCGGCAATGCCAATAACCGTATCCACGTCCTGGCCGCCATAGGGGGGTGACCCGAGCATTAGGGTGATTTGTTTCATAAGCCCTCCGAAAAAAGTTAACTAACATTAAAGGTGCACGAATATACTTGCAATATTCGTAAATGCGACTCCGCTCAATAATTTGGCTATCACAACTTTTTCAGATTTTCAAAAACACTGATATGGAGTTATATGTATCTTTAAAGCGGCTATCCGGCCTGTCCTAACGCTTAGTCTATCAGTTATGGATTCCACTGAAATATCTGTCCGTACATTTCTTAAATTGGTTTGACCTGGTGGAGTCCGACACGAATTGCTTCTCCAAAATCTCTGTTTTCAACACCCGACATGAAATACAAAAAATCAAGAATAACCCGAATTCGGCCAGAACCTGTATCGTGCATCTTTATAAACGTCGTATTCTCATGAATGCCGTCTCGATCCATGTGAAGGGAAAGCACATACCGATTTCTATTACGAATATTCCTATATAATTCTGAAAGTTGTGGGCGATCCGTCACAGCGTCCATGTAAGTCTTTCCTTCTTTACGAAACGGTGCATAAATTCCCTTTACGGCTGTCACGCAACGTATCACTTCACCGAGAGTCCAGTCCGCAAAACGACTGGACTGTCGAATCTCGCACAACTCACGATCTTCGACGCAGTAGGTCAAGAAGGATATATTTTCCGATAATTCCGAGACCCTTATATTCAAAAATTCGGGGTTCACGCCATACGCTAATGCTTCTTCGAGGCGATCGTTGGAGAATAGATACGACGATCCCAGTAAAAAAGAGATCACCAAACGAGAGCCTCGTCCCCAACCAGCTATATTGTGACGCATTTGGTTGGCTTGATTGAAATTGTCGATCTTCTCATGGCTCAACGATAGCATGTCTTTTTGCCACGCAAGAAAATAGAGGACTGAATAACAACTTGCACTCACGGAATGGACGGACCGAAAACGATTGTATCTTTCGGGACCGAGAAGCGAAAGGATAACAAAGTGTGAAATGCACCCGAGGCCCGATCCATCGATAATGAGGGCGCTTTCAGTCAAGTCTGTGCGCTTGAGAAAATCTTCTAATCGGGATTTTAAGCGGCTCAATTCTTCATCGGGGAATCCGGAGCGGCACAGTAATTTCGGCATGAGTTTCATCGATCGCCTCACTGCTTCTGAGCAGAAAAACGAAAAACATGTGGTATCTCATCAAGACACCGTCTTGGTTTAAATAGTATTAATTACAGATATTGAGAGAAACCCAAATATCGCAAGGTTTTTAGTGAGCTGATATTCACAGAGTTGTTTAAGATATTAGTACTTTTGAAAGGAAAATTTCAATCCAGATTAATAGCAGATAATGTGTTGCGAGTGTCAAAAATATTCAGTATATCCTTCTGTAAGATTTATTCTTTCTTTTTTCCTTTTAATCGATTGGGCCGGTGGCTCTGTATTGTTCCTTCAAATGACTGACCATCTGAAGAAATAGTTATGATAAAAGTGACGGGTGCGGTGCTTAGATCCGATCCAATCCTTCCTTTTAATTGGTTTCCTCGAACTGTGCCTTTTATTTTATATGAACTATCCCTAGTAGATACGACTGTTTTATCCTTTTGTTTCATTGCCCATATTCCGAGGGTATATATATCGCCTTCTACATTCCAAATTCCAGTCCATGGTTCAATGTTGCGTTTATTATCATCAGAAAACGCCGCCACTTGAGTCTCAGATGCGCTTTTTGAAGAAATTTTCGACTTATATGCTTTTTCGGTGTGAATGGTGCCCTTTTCAGATTTTTCTGGATAAGAAAAATTTGGTTTATCTTTAGTGTCCAACTCCGACGATGCTACTTGCGATTTTTTTTCAGGGTTAAAATAAAAATCACCCATCAGTGATGATGACTCCCAAGGAATTTGTCTCCCGCTTGTTTCACTGACGACATCTCTTCTAACCCGCTTTAAAAGCAATTCTATCGGCAGCTCAGGTGTCATCATGTGCCGAATTAAGTGTTTTGTAAAAATACCATTTCTCTCTGGGCCATCAGCAGCCACCTCTCCAGGGGCCGTAGAATACGCAATTAGTGAACCCTTTGGAGCATCCATTCGTGCTAAGCCCCTATTCGTTGATCGAAAATTTCTTGAAAATGGATTATTACGGCATGCATCAAGTATAACCAGGTTTAATTGATTTTGAGCATCTTCCATTTTCCCCAGCACGAGGCCCGCATCAACTGCTCCATACTTTACATCAGCTTCCGATTCGATTTGAGTGTCAATTGGAATAAGATAGTTGCGTCCATCGACCTGCATTCCGTGCCCCGCAAAATAAAATAATCCAATGCCGCCATTTCTTAATTGCCGACCAAAGTAACGGATTGTATCTTCCATAGTTCTTTGATCAGCATTTTTTTTGAGAATGACCTTAAAACCCATTTTTTTGAGGGTTGCCGTCATATCCTCAGCATCGTTTAAAGGGTTTTTAAGAGGTGCCGTTTGATATGCGCTGTTGCCGATAACAAGAGCAAGACGCTCAACATGTAGTTTTATGCCGCGATTTTCACCGGACAGGTTAGCAGCTAAGAAAAGAAAAAGCAGAGATGAGGTAAGGACTGTGAATTTCCTGAGTATCATTCCAAAGTCCTTTTCATTCACTAAAAATGAAGGGGGCGTGTTCTTTGATTTTCACAATATTTTATCAGATGTTTTTTGTCAATTCTAATATCCATCAAGTTTGGGATGAGAATATCCAAGCTTTCCCAAAGATGCAGATATCCTTTTTGACTATTGTCACGAATACAACATAAAAAACGGATTTCTGAATGATTATCCCCATTCAGCATCAACATGTGAGATTAAGTCAATTCACCGAGTCCGATCCTCGCAGCTCTGAACCCTGAATCTACGCGTCCAAAACCATCTTCATGGTGGGGCCGTCTATGTTGCCGCCGCTGAGGATGACACCCACTTGGCCCTGCGGCTTCACGCTGCCACTTAATAGCGCTGCCACACCCAAAGCACCGGAGGGCTCGACCACCAGCTTCATGCGGTAAAACAAAAATTGAACGGCTTCAATGATCGCCGTTTCAGTGACGGTTTTCATATCATCCACATATTTTAACACCAGTGGAAAGGTAACCTTTTCCCCCAGCGACGGCGTGCGGGTGCCATCGGCGATGGTGGGCGGGTTTTTAACGGTGTGCAGTTTGCCGGTGTAAAAGGAGCGGGTGGCGTCATCGGCCAACTCCGGTTCGATGCCGACGACCCGGCAGGCGGGATTCATTCCCTTGGCGGCAATGGCTGAACCACTCAGCAAACCGCCACCGCCGCAAGGCACCAGCAGCATGTCCAGCGATTCGATTTGAGAGAAAAGCTCAAGCGCTGCGGTTCCCTGTCCGGCCACAATATCGATGTGATCGTAGGGAGGTATCAGTATGTAGTCATGCTTTTCCTTTAGCTCCTGGGAGATTTCTTCGCGGGTGGTTTCAGCCGGGTCATAAGCAATAATAGTGGCCCCATACGCTTGGGTGGCTGCGCGCTTGATGGCCGGTGCATCCTGCGGCATGACAATGGTTGTTTGCACCCCTAAAAGCCGGCCGACCAGGGCGATGGCCTGGGCGTGATTGCCGGAGGAATGGGTAATCACACCCCGCCTGCGATCTGCTTCGGAAAGTTGGGCCATGGCGTTGTATGCACCTCGAAATTTAAAGGCTCCCACGCGCTGATAATTTTCACATTTAAGATAAACCGATGTGCCCACTTTCCGATCCAGCGTTCTTGAAGTCACAACCGGGGTGACGTGGGCCTGGCCGCTGAGGCGCTTTTGTGCGTCCTGAATGCGTTTAAACAATTTGTCTAGCGGCTGCAACATAAATGCGGTCCTGGCATTTAGCCCCAACATGTGATGAATGCTATTTACAATCAAAGGTCAAAAAAAAATCTGGACCGGTTTCACCATTCGGAAGGGGGCAAAATCTTCCACGGATACCGATCTTGAATAACCCGGGCCCAGTAAAGGTTTCCGGAATCCCGCCAGGGGTCGAGCACGATTCCCTTTGAAAAAGGTTGCCCCGCAGCGGTGATCACCACACAGTTGTGTTCGCGCAGATTACTGCCACGATATGCCACCGCCCAGTGAAGTTGAAAGGTTCTTAACTCCAGGGCCTCGAGGCGTTTCATAAGATCCTCTGTCCATTGATAGCACAACCCGCGGTCTTTAATACCGATTACGATCAAAAGATTATGGGCTACCGCCGGACGAACGAGCTGATATTCTTCGGCCAGAAGCGCCGATTCACGAACGGCGGTTTCGGCCACTCTTTTTGCTTCCTGGGGGTCGATTTTTTGGCTGAGTCCGATCAACTCTTGCTCGAGCTGTTTTACTTTTTCCCAGTATGCATATGCCTGTGTTTGCTGGGTCGAGTTTGTTGGATCAGCTGACGTGCGGCCCGGATAGTAGACATTCGCTGTGGCACAACCCAGCAGTCCGGTCAGTAGTAAAAAGGCGGTGATGTATTTTATGGTGGAGGTCATTTATTGTTGTTAGCTTCCTTATTCCTTAGGGGACTGCCCCACATATTGGGGATCACAATTTGGGTTGGCCGGTTTAGCCCGTTGAGCCGGTTGAACCTGTTCGATTATGGTTAGTTTCTAACTTTATTTTCACGGGCCAACGGGCAACGGGCTCAACCTGCAAACTATAGGCACAATGTTTTGGTAGTCCTTATGATTTTTGGATCTTTGCATAAAAGAGTGCAGTAAATATGATAATAGAAGTTGAAAAGCATGAGTTTTCCCGGATAGTTAGTGTATTCGCCAACACACTTTTATCCAGGAGGAACTCATGCTCATTCGATCTTTAATCAAAGATACGCTCTCATTGCAAGGCTTTCGAGTTGAATTAATTGTTCGGTACAGTTTCGGTATCAGTGTCAAAATCGTTGCTGATAAGCGTTACAAACCACGTTGCGGTCAATGTGGTTGTCCTGGCCAGTACCGGGACACAAGACCTCAAAGGCATTTTAAGCATGTTCCGCTTTGGGGCATACCCGTTGAGCTAAATTATAGACCAAGACGTGTTTTTTGTAGCCACTGCAAAGGTATTTATGTTGAACGCATCCCTTGGGCTGCTGGAAAGCGTCGTCTTACAGCTGCTTTTGCCTGTTATTTAGCAACATGGGCTCAGCGTTTACCCTGGATAGAGGTGGCACGGTTATTTCAATGTTCATGGGGGACCGTCGCCAGCTCCGTGCAATTCGTTGTTAAATACGGATTGGAGAACAGGAACCTCTTGGGCCTAACACATATTGGCATTGATGAAATTGCCAGAAGAAAAGGCCATAAATATCTTACTAACGTTTACGATCTTAAGACCAAAAAGCTGATCTGGTCTGGTGAGGGCCGAAGTGAAGATACCCTCAAAAAATTTTTTAAATATATCGGCCCCGAAAAAGCCAGTAAGTTGCAGGGTATCTGCTGTGATATGTGGATGCCCTACATCAATGTTATCGAAAAAAAAGCCCCCAAGGCTTTATTAGTATTTGATAAATTCCATATCACACGCCACCTGATGGAGGCCGTCGACCAGGTCCGGCGCAGTGAAATCGCACAAAAAGGCAAAGAGCATAAACAACTGATGAAACATACCCGATATATTTGGCTTAAAAACCCATGGAACCTTACCGATAAGCAAAAGAGCAAGCTCGGTAGTCTGGAAAAATTGAACCTTAAAATAAACCGCGCTTATTTACTCAAAGAAGCATTTCGTAATCTTTGGTTGTATAAAACTGCCGGCTGGGCCCATAGATACCTTAACCAGTGGTTTTGGTGGGCGACACATTCCAGACTCCAGCCCATTAGAAAGTTTGCCTGGATGATCAGGCGCCATGAAGATAACATCCTCAGCTATTTTAAATTACTAATTACCAATGCATCGGTTGAAGGATTAAACAACAAGGCTAAAATCATAAGTCGCAGAGCATACGGCTTCAGATCAGTAAAAAGCCATATTCTCAACCTCTATCATGGCCTAGCTGATCTGACATGGCCTAAATTGCTGCATACATTTGTGTGAAGAACCAAAATATTTATCCACAGATTACGCAGATTAACGCAGATTAAGTCAATTCATATAAAAAAGAATGAGCAATAAATAAACT
>JASFEV010000019.1:0-26507 GCA_050124655.1 Desulfobacterales bacterium | reverse complement strand
CAGGGGCTTGTTGAAGAATAATCTGGTGGTCAGCACCGTCATGAGCAATCTCGGCCTGCGTTTGGCATTGAATGATATGGACATTAATCATATTATGACCCCGGTGGGTGATCGCTATGTTCTGTCGCAAATGCGGTCCAGCGGTGCCATTATCGGTGGTGAAGATTCCGGTCACATGATATTTCTGGATCAGCATACCACCGGAGATGGCATGCTGAGCGCTCTCCGGCTCATTCAAACCATGCGCCATGAAAACAAGCCGCTATCAGAATTAAGCCGGATTATGGTTGTATTGCCGCAGGTGTTGCTGAACATCGAGGTCCAACAGAAACCGGAGATTGAAAGCGTACCGCAGATCATGGAAGCGATACGCTCGGTGGAAGCGCAACTTGGAGAAAAGGGCAGGGTGCTGGTGCGCTATTCCGGCACGCAACCGCTCTGCCGAGTGATGGTTGAGGGCCCGCGTCAAGCGGAAACCCGTCTTTACTGCCAGCAAATCGCCGATGTTGTCAAAGCCACCCTGGGTTAGAATGGGCAGATATGGATGAATTGTTAAAAAAAATTATCCATTGAGAAAAAGCACCGTTTTTAGACGGAAATCATTCGCGGTTTCCGAGAATTCGCAACAACATCAAAAACAGGTTGATAAAATCCAGATACAATTTCAAGGCGCCCAGTATAGCGCCCTTGCGTATGGCGCTGGCTCCGACATCCGCCGGTTGAGAGACAGCCATGGCCTTGAGGTTTTGGGTGTCATAGGCTGTCAGACCAACAAAAACCAAGACGCCGATATAGCTGATAATCATGTGCATGGCGGAGCTGCGAATGAAAATATTGACAACCGATGCGATAATAATACCGACTAAACCCATCATCAAAAAACCGCCCAGCGAGGTCAAATCGCGCTTGGTGGTCCAGCCATAAATACTGCAGGCAATAAATGTGGCCGCACAAACAAAAAAGGTTGAAGCAATCGATGCGCGCGTGTAAAGCACAAATATAAATGAGAGGGTTGCGCCGTTTAATACGGAATACAGGACGAACAGGCCCGTGGCAGTTGACGCTCGCAACCGTTGGATGCGGGCGCTAATGATGAACACCAGAGCCAACTCGGCAATAATCAGTCCGAAGAAAAGGATTTGATTGCGAAATATAAGCTCCAGCAGGGCCGGCGTATTGGCGATGTAAAACGCCACCAAACCGGTCAATGCCAGGCCAATTCCCATCCAATTGTAGACACTGCGAATAAAATCGTTTACACGAACCTGGACTTGGGTCTGATTTACTGATATGTCTTGCATTTATTGCCTCCTGTGTATTTTGTTTGCTCGATGTTAATAATAACACATTGTTTGTTATTTTCAAGGCTGGCAACACTCAAAAAAATGAAGCCCGATCAACTGTACCAAGAACTGCTAAGTCTGGCCGAGCGACTGCAAGTGACGGTTTTGGAGCAGAATCTGAAAACGTCAGGTGTTAAGGTAAAAAGTGGTTTCTGTAAGGTTAGAGGCCAGAAAATGTACGTAATGGACAAACATAAGTCTGTTCATGATAAAATCCGATTGCTGGCCACACAGCTCGCTGCTATTCCGCATGATGATCTTTATATTAAGCCGGCGGTGCGTGAATTGCTGGAAAAATACAGCCAATCATAAAATGCTGCGGAAGGGCATAACACGGGTTTTTAGACTGTACAAAGGCAGATATAGCGGTCGTTTGGATAAAAGTTAACATAATATATCTTATCAGACGTTCAATAAGCGCTTAAATAGATAATTCTAAACCCCAGCAAGATAATTTGGACATGGCCCCCCATAACAACAACTCAGCCAGCGAACCGTTTGACGATTTTATTGACCAGGATTTGATTCGTAAAATATATACGGTTTCAGAACTCACCGAAAAAATTAAAGCACTGCTGGAAGAATCCTTTCCTTTTATCTGGATTGTTGGTGAAATTTCAAATTTCAGAACCCCATTGTCAGGCCACTTTTACTTTACGCTCAAGGATGCAAATGCGCAGATAAATGCGGTGATGTTTCGCGGCCAGCAACGACAACTCAAATTTGAGCCCGAAGATGGTATGCGTGTTACCGGCATGGGACGTCTGGGTTTATATGAACCCCGGGGAACTTACCAGATCATTCTGGAATATATGGAGCCGTCGGGTATCGGCGCTCTGCAAATTGCCTATGAAAAACTAAAGGCCCGGCTGGCTGATGAAGGCTTATTTGATGAACAGCAAAAGCAGCTGTTACCGTTTTTACCGCAAAAAATTGTATTGATCACCTCGCCAACCGGTGCGGTGGTTCACGATATGCTCAACATTATCGACCGACGCTTTCCGAATGTGACTATTCAGATATGGCCTGTAAAAGTTCAAGGTGACGGTGCTGAAGATGAGATCGTCGCAGCCCTGGACCTATTGAGGCAACATCCGAACGTTGATGCCGCTATATTAGCGCGCGGGGGCGGATCTTTAGAAGACTTACAGGCATTTAACAGCGAGTCTGTTGCCAGAGCAATTTTTGCGTGCGATGTGCCCATTATTGCGGCAATCGGTCATGAAACCGATTATACCATTGCCGATTTTGTGGCGGATTTGAGAGCGCCCACGCCTTCAGCAGCGGCCGAATTGGTTTTTCCAATAAAAAGTGAATTATTACAGATGGTTAATGATTTTTCGCTTGATCTTCAGTATCGCATGGACACCATCATCCAACGTTTGCGACACGCAGTGGTTGAGATGTCTAAACGCTTGACGGACCCGCGCAAAAAGACACAGGATTGGCGCTTGCGATTGGATGATTTCGCAGCACGACTGAACCGATGCACTCGATTACAACTGGACCGCAGTGCTGAACGGCTTGAATGGTGGCATGACAGGCTGTTGAAAAACAGTCCTGCCAACCAGGTTCAAAATGCTAAAGCAATTATTCATCAAAATATAGATAAGTTAATAGAATTATATAAAAAAAATATACAATTAAAGTCTGCCCGACTAGGGGAATTAAGTGCCCGACTGGAAGCATTGAGTCCCATTGCCATTTTAGAGCGCGGGTACAGTATTACCCGGACCCTTCCAGACGCAAAGATCGTATTGGATCCGGAAACCGTTGCGCTCAATCAGGATCTAGAGGTCATCGTGTCAAAAGGGGCACTCATTTGTCAGGTAAAGGAAAAATTGAAAAATGGCCCAAAAAACATTTGAGCAATCCATGAAACAGCTTGAAAAAATCGTCCAGGAACTTGAGGACGGCGATCTGCCTCTGGAAAAGGCGATAAAGAAATTTGAAGAAGGTATAAAGCTGACCCGGTTTTGCTCCGCCAAACTGGATGAGACCGAAAAGAAAGTGTCTATTTTGCTGAAAAACGCCGACGGTCAAATGGTTGACGAACCTTTTCGACCTGAGAGCGAATCAATTGATGAATAACGATTATTGAAGATGTTTGATCTTAAGGCATTTTTAGCGCAAAAGACCCAACTGATTAATCAGGCGCTGGCAGCCATCTTAAAGACGGCTGACAAGCCGGATCGCCTTTTGGAGGCCATGTCGTATGCACTGATGGCCGGCGGTAAGCGTATTCGCCCCATTTTATGCCTGGCCGCAGCTGAAACCGTTGACGGTGACCCCCGAAACGTCATGCCGGCAGCCTGCGCACTTGAAATGATCCACACCTACTCGCTGATTCACGATGACCTTCCGGCAATGGATGATGATGACATGCGTAGAGGACAACTCACCTGTCATAAGGCTTTTGATGAAGCCACTGCCATCCTGGCAGGAGACGCTCTGCTGACTCTAGCTTTTCAAATACTTTCATCGATTCCCATCAACAACCAGCGGCAGGCCACCCAGTGGCTGCGCGTCATTCATCTCGTTTCGCAAGCTGCCGGCTATTGCGGTATGATTCAGGGACAGATGCTGGATATGGCATCGGAGAAAAGACGCTTTACGCTGGACGAACTCAAATCGATGCACCGTTTGAAAACCGGTGCGCTGATTGAAGCTTCGGTCTGTTGCGGAGCAGAGTTGGCTGGTGCCAAAGCCGACCAGGTTCAAATGCTTGAAAAATATGCGCAACATATTGGCCTTGCCTTTCAGGTCACTGATGATATTTTAAATGTCGAGGGTGATCCTGATATTATGGGCAAGGCGGTTGGAACCGATGCGCGTCGCTGCAAAACGACCTACCCTGCCCTCTTGGGTCTTGCAGAATCAAAAGAATTTGCCGCACAGCTGGTCCAAAGTGCTCTGGAGACGCTTGACGCCTTTGACCAAAAGGCGGATCCATTGCGTGCCATTGCGCGTTATATTGGCGAAAGAAATCGTTAACCGCAAAAAAAACTGGAGATATATTCATTGAGCCTTTTAGAACACATCAATTCACCAACGGATTTAAAAAAACTATCCCGCGAGGAGCTGCCGATGCTGGCAGAAGAGATTCGCCAGGTCATTGTGGAAGTCGTGTCGCAAACCGGTGGTCACCTGGCCCCTAGTCTAGGGGCCGTCGAATTGGCCATTGCGATTCACTATGTTTTTGACACTCCCCGCGAAAAAGTTATTTGGGATGTCGGCCATCAGGCTTATGCCCACAAACTACTCACTGGTCGACGGGATCAATTTAACACCCTGCGACAGTTTAATGGTCTCTCCGGTTTCACCCGCCGCAGCGAAAGTCCTTACGATGCTTTTAGCACCGGTCACAGCAGCACTTCGATATCCGCCAGTCTTGGCATCGCCTGTGCCAAAGATTTAAAGGATGAAGATGCCAAGGTCATAGCGGTTATCGGTGACGGCTCGATGACCGCCGGTATCGCTTATGAAGGCCTCAATCAGGCTGGCGATACGCTCAAGGACAAAAATCTGCTGGTGATTCTTAATGACAATGAAATGTCAATATCACCCAATGTCGGCGCCCTATCCTCCTTTCTGAGTCGTAAGTTTTCCGGTAAAAAAGTGCGCGAGCTGCGCAAAGAATTGGGGGAATTTCTAAAATCCTTGCCTAAGTTCGGTGATGACATTTACAAGGTCGCCAAAAAAACAGAAGACAGCCTGAAAGCATTCGTTACGCCGGGGATGTTGTTTGAAGCATTTAATTTTGAATATTTCGGTCCGATTAACGGGCACAAGCTAAATCATTTAATCGATATCTTAGACAATATTAAGGTCCTCAAGGAACCGGTGCTGTTGCATGTTTCCACCCAAAAGGGCAAGGGCTACCCGCCTGCTGAAGAAAATCCGGTTTACTTTCACGGCTGCACGCGCTTTGAGGTTGAAACCGGTAACTGCCTGGATGCGGCCAGCCCGCACCCGTCCTATACCCAGGTATTTGGTGACACCATGGTTCAATTGGCCAAAACGGACAAAAGAATCAACGCCGTTACGGCGGCAATGCCTGAGGGCACCGGACTGGCCGAATTTTCAAAATTATATCCGGAACGATTTTTTGATGTCGGAATTGCCGAGCAACACGGCGTTACCTTTGCTGCCGGCTTAGCCACAGAGGGACTGAAACCGGTGGTTGCCATCTACTCAACATTTATGCAGCGCGCTTACGATCAAATTTTGCACGATGTGTGTCTTGAATCACTCAACGTTGTTTTTGCTCTTGATCGCGGTGGCATCGTGGGTGAAGATGGCCCCACTCATCATGGTCTATTTGATTTATGCTATCTACGCAGTTTACCCAACATGGTGGTTATGGCCCCTAAAGATGAAAATGAACTGCGTCGGATGCTGCTGACCGCCCTCGAACACAATGGTCCGGCTGCCCTGCGATATCCAAGGGGAAGCGGCACCGGCGCAATTCTTGAGAACCCCATTCAGCCCCTGCCCATCGGCAAAGGTGAAATCCTTAAAGAAGGTCAAGATGTTCTGATCCTGGCGATCGGTCGATCTGTTTGCGAGGCTTTGGAAGCGCATTCTGAATTGATGCAACAAGGCATATCCGCAACGGTTATCAACTGCCGCTTTGTAAAGCCTCTGGACCTCGATCTTCTGTGCACCTGGGCGCAAAAGATACCGCGAATCATCACTGTCGAGGAAAATATCCGCCAAGGCGGATTCGGTAGTGCTGTTTTGGAGGTACTTAATGATGCCGGGATCACTGGTTTTCAGTTCGAGCGGATCGGAATTGCGGATAAATTCGTCGAACACGGTCCGCAGCCGATTTTGCGGGCAAAATACGGCGTCGATGCTGCCGCCATCGTTCAGAGCGCCAAACGATTGATGGAGGCTGCTGCCGGTCAAACGACCAACTGGTCGAGTCGCCAGGCGGTTTGATCCCGTGGCGGAAATGACAGTGGCTGGATTTAAACCCCGGAAGCCATATTTTTAAAGCGGCAATCCTATCGATTAACACCATATTCCCATCAGGATCTCGTGCCCACAAAAAAATACCGACTGGATTTACGGCTTATCGAAAAAGGATGGGTTAACAGCCGTCAACGCGCGCAGGCCATGATCATGGCCGGACAAGTTTTTGTCAATGGTCAACGGATAGACAAGCCCGGACATAGGGTTTCAGCCCAAGATCTAATTGAATGCAAGGCTGAAGATATGCCGTATGTCAGTAGAGGGGGACTTAAGCTTGAAGCGGCTTTGCAACATTTCGGGTTGGATGTGACCTCAGCCACATGCCTTGATGTGGGCGCATCAACCGGCGGTTTTACCGATTGTCTTTTGCAACATGGCGCCAAACGTGTTTATGCTGTGGATGTGGGGTACGGCCAACTGGCCTGGAAAATCCGCCAGGATTCGCGTGTGGTTGTCATCGAGCGAACCAATGTTCGTCACATAGCCGCTGATGCGATTTCGGAACGGGTTGATGTGATCACCATCGATGTTTCTTTTATCTCGCTGAAAATTGTGGTACCGGCCGTCAGGCAGTTCATGAAAACCGGAGCGTTGATTTTGGCCTTGATCAAACCCCAGTTTGAAGTCGGTAAAGGCCAGGTTGGCAAAGGCGGGGTGGTCCGGGATTCGGAGCAGCATCAGCATGTTATCCAGGTATTAACCAATTTTTTTAACACTCAGCAGCTAAAGGCTCGGCCGGTTTTTCCCTCCCCCCTCTTAGGCCCCAAAGGCAATCGAGAGTTTTTTATACTTCTAAGGCCTGCTGATGATCCTGAAAAATGAGATGCGAGAAACCCATTTGTCTGAGCATACATACCATCAACCAATGATTTTTCAGATTCGAATTCATTTCAGATCAAACAAGAGCATTATTTTGGGCTTGATTTTTTCGAATATAAAAGATACTGAATCACGTTTAAAAATTCATTCGTTATAAACCAACCGAAAGAGGTACCGTAATGAGCGAAAAGGTGGAGCATATCAGAAACATCGCCCTTATAGGTCATGGGGGTGCCGGGAAAACATCGCTTGCAGAAGCGATGTTGTATGATGCCGGAGTCATTAAACGATTGGGCAGCGTAGATGAAGGTAATTCGGCCATGGATTTTGAGCCGGAAGAACTCAAACGCAGGTCCAGTATCAGCAGTGGATTTCACCAAATTAGCTGGAAAAATCATACCATCAGCCTAATTGATACCCCCGGTGACCAGAATTTCTTCTCCGATACCAAAAGCTGCATGCAGGCAGCGGATGGTGTGGTCGTCGTTGTCGACGCCGTCGACGGCATCAAGGTTCAAACCGAGCAGGCATGGGAGTTTGCCAAAGAATTTGATCTACCCTGTGTCATTTTTATCAACAGAATGGACCGTGAGCGGGCGGATTTTAATCGAACATTTGAAGACGCCAAAGTCAGTTTCGATCCCAAACCCATTATTCTTCAAGTGCCTATGGGCTCGGAAGCAGAGTTCAAGGGTGTCGTCGACTTGATCCGCAATCAGGCCTATGGTTATGGTACCGACGGCAAAGCCAAAAAAGAAGAAATACCTGCGGATTTGCAAGATCTGGTGGAAACTGAAAGGGAAGCTTTAATTGAAAATATCGCTGAGGCCGATGATGCCCTGGTTGAAAAGTATCTTGAAGGCGAAGAACTGTCGCAGGAGGAACTGAATGCAGCTTTGCGCAATGGAACGCTGTCGCATACCTTCGTGCCGGTGATTTGTGGGTCCGCAACCAAGAACATCGGCATCGACCTGTTGATGGATTTTATTGTGACGAGCATGCCGTCTCCGGCTGATCGTGGTCCGATAAAAGGAATTGACCCGGATAGCGGCAATGAAATTGAAAGAGCTCCGGAAGAAACAGCACCTTTTTCTGCTTTTGTGGTTAAGACACTGGCAGATCCCTATGCGGGTCGACTGACGATTTTTCGCGTCGTTTCCGGAAAGCTGGGCGGTGATGGCACTTTTTACAATCCGAATAAAGACAGCAAAGAGCGGTTCACCCAGCTCCTTTCCATCACCGGTAAAGAGCAAAAAGCAGTTACCGCGGCTGGCCCCGGCGCTATTGCAGCCGTTGCCAAATTAAAAGAAACCGCCACGGGCGACACGCTCTGCGATAGCAGCGATAAGATTCAGTATGCCTGCGCAGAACCGCAGCTTAGTCTGATCTCTTTTGCCATGACCGCTAAATCAAAAGGTGATGAAGACAAAGTTTTTATCTCCTTGACCAAACTTCTGGAAGAAGATCCTTCGCTTAAACTGGAGCGTGTGGCTGAAACAAAAGAGATTCTGCTTTCCGGTTTGGGACAGATTCATATTGAAACCGTGCTCGAAAAACTCAAGCGCAAATTCAACGTTGAAGCCCAGCTGAATACGCCCAAGGTCCCCTATCGGGAAACCATCAAAGGCAAAGCCCGGGTGCAGGGTAAGCATAAAAAACAAACCGGCGGCCACGGTCAATATGGGGACTGTTGGATTCAAATCGAGCCCCTGCCCCGTGGCAAAGGTTTTGAATTTGTAGACGCGATTGTCGGCGGTGTGATTCCGAAAACATATATTCCGGCTGTGGAAAAAGGCATTATCGAATCCTCTCAAAAAGGGGTTTTGGCAGGTTTTCCGACTGTGGATTTTAAGGTGACCCTGGACGATGGATCCTATCACCAAGTGGATTCTTCCGAAATGGCCTTCAAGATAGCCGGTTCTCTGGCGTTTAAAAAAGGGATAGAGGGTGCCACGCCGACGCTGCTCGAGCCGATAATGAAAGTGCAGGTCACCACACCGGAAGAGTTTATGGGCGATATTATGGGAGATCTCAATGGCCGACGGGGTAAAGTGCTGGGAATGGACAACGCCGGCAAAAATCAAGTGATCAATGCGCAGGTGCCCATGGCGGAATTCTTAAGTTATGCTTCGGATTTGCGTTCGATGACCGGCGGCCGTGGAATCTTTACGATGGAATTTTCTCACTACGATGAAGTTCCCGCTCAGATTGCCGAAAAGATTATCGAAGAGACCAAACGGAGTCAGGAATAAAGGCGGCAGCTGGCAGCTGGCTTCTTGCAGCTGCTGTTCGTCACCAAAGTCTTCTGAGGTGCATATAGCTATCCGAAAGCTACCGTTGATATGATCAAAAAATAAAGTGGTTTGGACCATTTGCCAGAAGCGAGCAGCTAGTGGCCAGCAGCCAGATTAATCTTGTGGTATCGTAAACACCGGCATACACCGACCGGCCGGCGCGTATCCCGCCCAGTAGGCATCCCATTTTTTCCGAAAAACAACTCGATTTTGAGACTTGATGCGCTTGCCCGATGAACAGGAGGGTAGATGAAAGCGTCGCGATTGCTTATTGCCGATATAGGTGGCATTTTGTTCGCGCCAGTTGTGCCAGATGCCCCTCTTGCCTGACATAGCCGCCCGTTGAGCTGCGAGCAAGGTGGCATGATACTTTACATTCGGACGTATATACAGCACATAAGCATACCCTTGTGAAAGCATTTCGGCATTGACAAAGGTGCCGTCTTCCAAAAAGACATAGGCCAGGCGTCTTTGAAAACGGTCGTTCGGTTCTACATCGAATTCTAGCCGCACCTTCTTCTGCTTTACCAGCCGATCATTAAATCGCTTGGCTTCTTCGGCGTAGGGTTCGGCAACATGATCATCACGTGCCAGTTCAGGCGCATTGATACCGATATAGCGCACCTTTACGCCCTTAACCAAAACAATCGTGTCACCGTCTACAATCCATTTCACGCGATCATCGCTATCGGCGGCACACGCCGTGTCGATCATTAAAACCAGTGAAAAAATAAACGATAACGCCACATTGAGCTTCATGCGTGCGAAAACCCAGTTAGTTGTTCGTCGTTCTTTGTCCGTAGCCATTTGATAAATGACAGAAAGCCATGCTCAACGGACCACAAACAACTGACTACTGACATTTTGATTATTGGACCGTATCTAAATTAAGATCACAGAGCTTGGCTGCACTCATGTCCAGCATATGGGGTAGTCCGCCGACATCGTCGGGTTTAAAACCCAATGTCTTTTGCCAGACTTCATTATCTTCCATACACAGATAGACGACGACATTGGGTGCGTGATCACGGATGCATGCGATGATGTTACGATACAGGTTGATTCGTAGCGGTTTGAAATAGCGCATTTTACCATCAGATCCTTTGATGAATTCGGCATAAATAATTTTTGAATCCGGAAACCGCTTTTGAATCACCGTTTTGACAGAGGGTGCAAATCGCAGGGTTCCCAGGCTGATCCACACGATATTATCAGCCGATACCTGTGCAAACAGGTTTTCAATGACCTGGGTGTAGTCCCGTTCACTGTCATGATAAATAATCAACGGATCAAAATGAAAAGCCAGCGGATATCCCCATTTTTCACACTGGGCGGCCGCCTTCAGCCTGGCGGAAAGACCGGCGGTGCCGCGTTCCTCCGTGTGAATGATATGTGGGGTGTTCAGCGACCAGGCCGCGATGGTTTTACGATTATGATCCAGATGTTGCAATTGTTCGATGGCGGTTGTCTTGGTTTTTAGCTCAAGAACAGCAAAATTTTGAGCGGCGAAGCGTTTAATCAGTATCTTGGAAACATCGGTCCACAGTGTCCATATCAAACTGTCGGTAAATTCACCGGTGCCGATTCGACGACCTTTTTTTTGTGCCAAAACCGCATCGAGTTCAGCCATCATATCTTCGTGATTTACAAAATACTCTAAAATCGGCGGACGAAAATAGGACTGCAGGATACAATAGGTACAATCCATGTAGCAAAAAGTGCCGATGTGCAGAATTTTATAATCGCAGCAGGTGTAATGACGCGTTCCTGGACACGGTTTAAAAAAGGCACCTTGATTACGGGTTAAATACAAAATTTCTTTGCCGCTTTGGATAGGGTCCGGGGTCGATGCGACGGCCTCGTGCACTTGTCGTGCGTTTTGAACCAATTCAGAAGGCACAGCCAGACGGGCCTGGATAGAACGTGTCACCGGGTGATCGGCAGCTTGCCGGTCGATAAATAGTTTTGATATTCGCATGCGGTTTAACGCTTTAGGATTTCGCCAAGCGCGGGATGATCGAGTATGCTTTGTATTTTTTCTTTCAAGTGACTGAGGTCTTTCCGATTCTTGAAATGCAGGGTCATTGCATACGTGGTGCCTTCAAAATCCCTTGGTGCAACCAACTGAATATAATTTCCGAGCTTAAGCCGCTGAACGTGTTTTTGGTAAGCCGCCTCGGCTTTAGAGAGGGTCGGATATCTTCGGTATCGCAGATGGGATCTGACTTTTTGACGTTGAACAGCTCGATCTAAATCCTTGTTTTGTAATATATGCTGCAATGGTTTCTCTGCGATCAGTTGCTGGATGGGGATATCTTCGCGTTTGGCAATTTCGCTTAGCAATAGGAGCAATTCTCTTTGTTTGTTCAATCCGACTTTAAGTTGATTAAAAAGCCTGACAAGGGCTGTTGCATCTCCCTCATCCAGTTTGCCCAGCTCCAGGGCTATCGATAGATTGATGGTGTCTGATAGAATCCCGTTTTGGATGGGTTGCGGGAGCCGGCAAATTTGTTGGATCTTCGATGCAACGGAAGAACTTGTCGGTAATCCCAGCAGCACAAGTGCTTTGCTTAATTGCTGCTGATCCGGGCTCGTTTCAACGAGCAAGTTCAACGCCCGGGATGTTTCGACTAGGTTCAGAGGCCGTTGGAGGGCATTGTCGGCAATGGCCAGCTGAGCGATTTCAAAACGATTGGCATCGGCGCTGTGAATTCTGGCTGTTATCGACGTCCAGCCGAGCTGTCGGCAGGCGCTAATTCGACGGAATCCACAGACAATGCGGTAGCCGGATGAATATTCGATCAACATCGGCGGATGCAACAATCCCAAAGCCAGGATCGAGCCCTGAAGGTTTTTGAGCTGTTTCCGTGTCGTTATGCGATACGTTTTATCCTTTTTGTCAATATCGGCTAATAAAACCGTATCGGTATGCGCGACAGGACCCAATGAAGCATTCTGAGATCTCTGGCAACCATTGGGTGGTTTAGAGTCCATAACTGCTGCCGGTCAGCTGAGTTAAAGCGTCTAAATACTTTTGGCGTGTTTGGGCAACAACCGCTTCTGGCAAAGAGGGTCCGGGTGCTTTTTTGTCCCAGTCCAATGTATCCAAATAGTCACGCAAATATTGTTTGTCATAGCTTTTTTGAGCACCCCCCGGACGGTAGTTTTCCTTCGGCCAGAAGCGCGATGAGTCTGGCGTCAAAATTTCATCGATCAGAATGATATCATCACCTATTTGGCCGAATTCGAATTTTGTGTCGGCAATAATAATGCCACGTTCATAAGCCAAATCAGCCCCTTTTTTGTAAATGGCCAGACTCAGGTCTCGAATTTTTTCTGCCTGCGCTTGACCGATGAGACGGGCTGCTTCGGCAAAGTCGATATTGATATCGTGCTCGCCAAGCTCTGCTTTAGTGGATGGCGTAAAAATAGGCTCGGGCAATTGTTGAGATTCCTGTAATCCTTCCGGCAGCTGGATACCGCAAACGGATCCCGAATCGTTATACTCTTTCCATCCAGATCCTGAAATGTAGCCCCGGACGATGCATTCAATCGGTAGCGGTTGGGCTTTTTTGACCAACATGCTACGACCCTGCAAAACATCTGCGTAGGGACGGCAGGCTGCAGGGTACTGATCGACATTTTTTGCGACAACATGATTCTGAACCAGCGGTCGCATGACATCGAACCAGAACAATGAAATCTGTGTTAAAATCGTGCCTTTATCAGGGACCGGATCCGGCATGACCACATCAAATGCGGATATACGGTCGGTGACGACCATCAACAGATATTCATCCAAGTCGTAAATATCTCGAACCTTGCCGCGTTTTAGTAATTTCAGTTCCGGTAAATCAGTTTGGCTAACAGGCTTTGTCATCGTTTTCACTCCTTCGTCTCAAAAAGTTTAGCGTCCCAAGCGAAAAAAAACACACCACCCTCCAGACTTTTGCGAAGCGCTGCAGAAAAATGGTATTGAAATACTTTCGCCGCTTTTCATTTCACTATATGCAAATACGGAATTGCGGCATAAGTGGTTGTAAATAAGAACGTTCGGGTGCCGGAACGTTTTTAACAACCACTATATATGGGGTATTCTGAAAGGAAGGTCAAGGGGCAGGAAGACTTTGTGGGTAACTTTTTTTATCTCCAGTTAGGCACCTTTAAGTTGAAAGGCATCGATGAATTGTTTGAGGACTTTGCGAGCCTTGGCATTAATCTTGAGAAACTCTATACCGACTTCATATTTACCATCGTCATTTGTGTGGCTGTGCACGGGTCGTCCGGTAATCTCCACCAGGTCCTCCTCCAATCCAACCGTGAGCGCAATGGTATGCTTTTTATCGATCGGGAAATGGGTTTCCAATAATATACCGGATTCGGATACATTTAGGGTTCGACCCATCCCCTGCTTGATAATTTGATTGTTTTCATCCAGACAGAAATAGGAAAGATTCAAGGAGTCGATTCGAGCATGTTTTCTTTTTTCTTGTGGGGTCATAGTTCTCACATCTTCGTTAGGTGTTGTCGGTTAATAGGTATTTTCATTATGTCTTCCGTTTTAGAAAATCGCAGGTGACCAAAGTGCTCACCGAGATAGAAGTCGCCAAATGTTCGATGATGTTCTTTAGAGTGGATGATAATCCATGATATTCAGATTCCAGGTTTTGAACATCGACCGTTGCCAATTTAAGGTCATCTGATGAAAAGACGGCAGCAGAATAAGGCTCATGACCCATGTCCATATACGGTATCCGACCGAAATAATCGCCTTTTTTAAGCCGCGCCAATGGAATGTATCCATTTTCGATTTGACGTGCGATAATCACTTCTCCTGATTTTATGGTGAATAAACGCTCTTCATCTTGACCCTGTTTGATCAGTTGTTTTTTGCCTTCAATGTAATTTTCAAAGTTGTGCTGGTTTTCATTGATTTTAACCGCCATTTCGACAACCTGCTTCAAGCGTGAATCCATACTTTGTAAAATATTTTTAAAATCAGCTGAAACATTGACCAGTTCATTGGCCAGCAGCTGTGAATCTAACATGCCCAATTGCACGTTGCCCACTGCTTTAACGGTCGCCGTACGGACCCTGCCTGAGGAAATCAAAGCGGCCACACTTCCCAGAAAGGCGCCATCGCCTATTCTCAATATGTCTATCTTACCGTTGGCGGTCTGTTTGCTAATCTCGGCGATTCCTTCTAAAATGACCCATATCCAGTCACCATGGTTGCCCTCTTGTACGATTTCATCACCGTCATAAAACCCCTCTTCGTCAACCACATACGAGTAATCGACCAGCGGTCCTTTGATAAGGGGTACTTTACCGGATACGGCCGTTGCCTCATTCTGCGGACTGGCGGCAGTCGACGGACCGACTTTTTCAATTTTGCCTTCATCCAGCAATCGCAGCCCGTCCAGAATGATTTCCATCCGGCTTTTGTTAATCGTCTTTTCACAACTGGGATCTTTCTGAACAAATTCAAATTCGCCATCTGTCCAACCGAACAGGGAAAATATGGCGTCGATGCCGGACATTGATCCGTTGGTGGCGTTGATGGGATTTCCTTTATCAATATATACCAGCCCTGCTTCCGATTTATAGCGGCTTTTAACGCGCAACACACCGGAACTGCCATTAGTGCCGAGTAAGTTTAATAATTCGCCCAGGTTCAAAAATTCCAGGCTTCCGGATAGCGAAACAGAGTTATTCATATTTCATGTGTTCAATCTGCATGCGGGACAAAGGATGCGGGGTGCCCTTGCATTCGTAAATTGTATCACAAAAACGCCCAGTGATAAAAATTAAAAACAATTTTTGGGGGCGAAAATGTAAAAACACGAAATAATTTCGTGTTTTATCAATGGATTGCGTGAATAATCGACTTTTTGATGACCATCAAATTTTTGATTAGGAATAAAGGCTAACGCAGCTCGTTTTGGACTGACTGCATAACCAGTTTCATGCATGCATGCAGCGTTTTGCCAACCCCTTCTCCCTTCAAAGCGCTGCCGGGAAAGGCGGGTACCTTTAATTGACGATTGAGGTCGTACTGCATCTTTTTCAGGTCCATTAACGAAATATTTTCGCCGGCAAGATCCCTTTTGTTAAACTGCATCACCAGCGGCACCTTAAAAATATTGAGACCATATTCTTTGAGATTTTGATGCAGATCTTTAAGCGCTAGCATATTCTTTTCGCGTCGGACTTCGAGCGAATCAGCCACAAAGATAACGCCATCCGCTCCCCTCAACACCAGCTTGCGGGTGGAACTATAACGCACCTGCCCCGGAACAGTGTAAAGTTGAACGCGAAGCTCGCATCCTCTGATCTTGCCCAGGTTTAGCGGTAAAAAGTCAAAGAACAGTGTGCGGTCACCATCTGTGTTGATGGAGATCATTTCTCCCATTACTTGGTTTTTAAAGCTTTTGTGAATATACTCAAGATTTGTGGTTTTGCCGCATCGTCCCGGCCCATAATAGACAATTTTACATTCAATTTGTCTTTTTTTTAGATTGACAACTGCCATAGGATCTTTCTTTGCAAGGCCGAACTCTCGAATACGACTATCGGATCACGGTCACGGTTCCCCTGTAATTAGAATATTTCGCCACTTTCAATCCCTTGCTAGGACTTGGGTGGCACCGAAATCATATGCTTCTCCTATCAATGGCTATTTTGTCAACCTCAAAAAAGCCAAAAATGCTTTAAGTAGTAATAATTTATCCTATTTATGTGTTTTCTGTCAATATTTCAGAGTTGATAAATCTGTTGACAACCAACAGAGTTATAGGGCAACATCGATTTTCGCGAACTGTTTGAAAAATATCGGGTAATGACATTTTAGCCGACCCTATTCGCATCCGGATGGAAGGAGGACCAAATGGATAAAAAAGTGACGGTTATTGGAGCCGGAAACGTTGGGGCCACAGCCGCGCAACGTTTGGCGGAAAAAGAACTCTGCGATGTCGTTTTAATCGATATCGTCGAAGGCGTCCCTCAGGGCAAATCTCTCGATCTGACTGAAGCAGCTCCCATTGAAAAGCACGATGCTCATCTAACAGGTGCTAATGCATATGACGATTCGGCGGAGTCCGATATCGTGATCATCACGGCAGGTATACCGCGAAAACCGGGAATGAGCCGCGATGATCTGATCGGTACCAATGCCGGTATCGTCAAGACCGTTACCGAGCAGGTGACCGCCGCATCACCGAATTCAATCCTCATTATCGTCAGCAATCCGCTGGATGCCATGTGTCACGTGGCCCATCAAGTGAGCGGTTTTCCCAAGGAGCGTGTTATCGGTATGGCAGGGGTCTTGGATTCAGCACGCTTCCGTGCCTTTATAGCGATGGAACTGAATGTCTCGGTTGAAAATACCCACGCTTTTGTACTAGGCGGACATGGTGATACAATGGTTCCACTACCACGGTATTCAACCGTTGCCGGAATACCCATTACCGAATTGATACCGCAAGACAGAATTGATGCGCTAGTGGAACGGACACGCAACGGGGGCGCTGAGATCGTCGCCTTGTTAAAAACAGGCAGTGCCTATTATGCGCCGGCTTCTGCTGCGGTAGAAATGGCGGAATCAATCTTAAAGGATAAGAAGAAAATTTTGCCCTGCGCCGTTTACCTTGAAGGTGAATATGGAATAAATGACCTATTTATCGGAGTTCCGGTTAAACTAGGCAGCAGAGGCGCTGAAGAAGTCATTGAGATCACCTTAACCGAAACGGAAAAAGCGGCATTGCAGCACTCGGCCGACGCGGTTCAGGAGCTCAAGGATATCCTCAGCAAGCTCGACTATTAGCAGGTTCGGGGATAAAAGGGTCGGAAGCTTAAAATTCCGGCCACTGGCTACTTGCTCCTGGCAGCTGGCTTGAAAGTCAGCAAATATTGGATCTTAGCGTTACAGATTTGACAAGCTCAGTCGCGGCGGAAGTTACCAAGGGATTATTCAGTGTTTCAATCTAAAGATCGCGGAGTCAAAGCCAGCAGCAAGCAGCCAGCAGCCAGAGGCAGATATTATGAACGCGGAATTCTGAACCTTCGGAATCCAATCTATTTAGACTGTGGATTCAAATAGCGGTGGACAGCTTCGGCGGTTGCCGAAGAAATTCCGGGAAGCGCATTGAGCTGATCGATGTTGGCTTCCCGGATTTTTTTTATACTTTTGAAGTGCTTTAGCAATATGGCTTTTCTTTTCTTACCGATGCCCGGAATTGTATCCAGCTCCGATTGTAAGGTGGCTTTAGTTCTGCGTTTGCGGTGAAAGGAAATCGCAAAGCGGTGTGCTTCATCTCGGATGCGTTGCAAAAAAAGAAGCAGATCCGCGTCTTTGCCAAAAGCGATGGGATTGGTGCGATGCGGCTTAAATATTTTATCCTGCGTTTGCCCTTTGTTTTCATCTTTTTTGGCGATGGCAATAATGTCAAACTGATTTTCAAGAGCCAACTCCCGTATGACCGCCAGGGCAATGCTCAACTGCCCCCTGCCCCCGTCAACCATAAGCAGATCCGGAAAAAATTCAGATTCGGTTTGCAAAATCAGTTTTCTTAGTCGCCGACTTAAAACTTCATGCATGTAGGCATAATCATCCTGTATGGCAACGGCTTTGATTTTAAACTTGCGGTAGGCTGATTTTTTGGGTTTTCCTTTTTCAAAAACCACCATGCTGCCAACCGGCTGGGCCCCGGCGATATTGGAGTTATCGAAGCACTCGATGCGTTCGGGAAGACGGGACAATCTGAGTTTTTTTTGAAGACGCAGCAACAATTCCCTTTCAGCGCTGCGGGCTGCTAAGACGCCCTTGAGCTCATTTTCAGCATTATGAAGGGCCATGTCCAGCAGTTTGGCTTTTTCGCCTCTTTTGGGGTTCAAAATTTTTATTTTTTTGCCCTTTACGGCTTTAAACCAGTCTTCAATCAGCTTGGCATCCGGCATTTTGATAGAGACCAAAATTTCCTTGGGCAGCGAAACAGACTTCTCGTAATATTGCCGTATAAAGGTGCCCATGGCTTCTGCATCAGTTGAGATGGTTTCTTCAAAACTAAAATGACGGGTGTCTTTGAGAAAGCCGCCAACCACGTTAAAAACCATAACGAGCGCAGAGCTGTTGGAGCGGACGATGGCAAAAACATCTCGATCTTGAAAATCGGTCGTTACAGCAATCTGCTTTTCAATGGTTCTTTGCAGCGAAAACATCTTGTCCCTGAGACGTGCTGCCTTTTCAAATTCTTGGGTCTGAGCGGCCGTATCCATTTGCTTCTTTATTTTTGCAATCAAATCTTGGGTGCGTCCGTTTAGAAACATGATGGCTTCATTGACTTGCTCGCGGTAGACTTGCGGGTCTACATCCATGCAGCACGGGGCCAGGCATCCTTCCATTTGGCAGTGAAGACATGGCCGGGTACGCGTTTTAAAATCCTTGGCGCGACACTTTCTCAATTTAAATGTCTTGTTGATCGTTTTAAGGGTCTCACGGACAGCATGGGCTGAGGCAAACGGACCGAAGTAATTCGCGTTGTCTTGTCCGATTTTACGCACAATGGTAAAGCTGGGGTAATCCTCCTGCAGGTTCAGCCGCAAAGAGGGGTAGCGCTTGTCATCTTTTAAAACGACATTGTAGCGTGGCCGGTGGCGCTTGATTAAATTAGATTCCAGTATCAGGGCTTCCTTTTCATTGCCGGTCAGGATGGTATCAAAATCAACGATCTTTTTGACCAGCACGCCCGTTTTCATATCAGTGTGGCCGCTGTTCTTAAAATAGGCTGATAGGCGTTTTCGCAAGTCCCGTGCTTTACCGATGTAGATAATGGTCCCTTCAGCATCTTTCAGTAAATATACGCCAGGCTCATGGGCAGTGCGAGCGAGCTTATCGGTCAGGTTAGCTGCCGTTTCTGTGTGTGGGTGTTGTTCTTCCATATTTTGAGATAGTTTTTTAGGCCTCGAATACAATCAACTTTTTTAACGTCCGAATCTGATCGCGCAATTCGGCGGCCCGCTCAAACTCCAGTTCCTGAGCTGCAGCGTGCATTTCACTCTCCAATGATTGAATGACTTTATCCAAATCTTCTAAAGATTTATACTCGCTCACATCATCTGCAACTTCATATGGGGTGATTGCCTCAGTTTCCTTGCCAAAATCGAATATTCGGGTCACTTCCTTGCGAATGGTTTGCGGTGTGATTTGATGTCGCTGGTTGTAAGCATGTTGGATTTTGCGACGCCGCTGGGTTTCATCCATGGCCTGCTGCATGGAGGGTGTTATGGTATCCGCATACAACAGCACCTTTCCTTCGGCATTTCGGGCCGCTCGACCGAATGTTTGAATCAAAGATCGAGTTGAGCGCAAAAATCCTTCTTTGTCTGCATCTAAAATGGCGACGAGTGACACTTCGGGTATGTCCAAACCTTCACGCAGCAGATTAATACCAACCAGGACATCAAATTTTCCCAGTCGCAGGTCTTGAATAATGTCCATCCGCTCAAGGGTCTTGATGTCTGAATGCAGGTATTGAACGCGAACACCCAGATCAGAATAGTATTCGGTCAGGTCTTCAGCCATTCGTTTGGTCAAGGTCGTGACCAGAACGCGCTCATCGCGATTTTGTCGGATTAAAATTTCTTCATAAAGATCATCCACCTGATTTTGAGCACTGCGAACCGTCACTTCCGGATCGATTAAACCGGTGGGACGCACAATCAATTCAACGATCGCATCTTTGGCATTGGACAACTCATACTCAGCCGGTGTGGCTGAAACGTAAACGACCTGGGATATGCGTGCTTTTGATTCTTCAAATTTAAGGGGACGGTTGTCCAAGGCTGACGGCAGACGAAATCCGTATTCGACCAGGGTTTCTTTGCGAGAGCGGTCGCCGCGGTACATCCCACGCAACTGGGGAATGGCAATGTGACTTTCGTCGATGATCAGCAGATAATCCTTTGGAAAGTAACTTAATAGTGTCGGCGGGGGCGCACCGGCTTTGCGTCCGGTCAGGTGCCGGGAATAATTTTCGATTCCATGGCAGTACCCGAGTTCCTGCATCATTTCAAGATCAAAATGGGTGCGCTCCTCGATGCGTTGGGCCTCGATGTATTTTTTTTCATTTCTAAAATATTCGATGCGCTTTTTGAGTTCTGTCAGAATGGTATCGATGGCCTTTTTTCGGGTAACTTTTGAAGTCACATAGTGGCTGGCTGGAAAAATGGTAATCTGTTTCAAACGCTTGAGTACTTTTCCTCTGAGGGCATCGATGAGGGCGATGTTTTCAACCTGATCACCAAAAAAATCAATGCGAATAGCCTGATCTTCTTCATAGGCCGGAAAAATTTCAACCCGGTCACCTCTCACCCGGAAGACACCCCGGTAGAAATCAACATCGTTGCGTTCATAGTGCATTGAAATCAGATCATATAAAAGCGTATCCCGGGAGAATTCCATATCCGTTGCAACATCGACCCGCATGGCCAGATAATCTTCCGGTGCGCCCAGACCAAAAATACAGGAGACGCTGGCCACGACCACAATATCTCTGCGCGACAGCACCGAACGCGTGGCTGAATGGCGTAGTTTGTCGATCATGTCGTTGATGGATGAATCCTTTTGAATGTAAGTATCGGTGGAAGGGATATAGGCTTCGGGTTGGTAATAATCATAATAGCTGACAAAATATTCAACGGCATTATCGGGGAAAATTTGTTTGAACTCGTTGTAGAGCTGGGCGGCCAATGTTTTATTCGGCGCCAGCACGAGTGTCGGCTTGTCGACCCTGGCAATCACGTGGGCCATCGTAAAAGTTTTGCCCGAACCGGTAACGCCCAGCAGCACATTGTGGCGTTTTCCGTCATTTATGTTTCGGCTGAGGGCATCAATTGCCTGGGGCTGATCGCCGGTTGGCTCAAATTTGGAAACAAGTTTGAATGCACTCATCGCAAATCTGCATTTCTACAATGATTTAGAATCACGGGTTTTATCAGCGCGTTGGTTTTATAAAATCCATATGGAATATTGGAATAAGGATCAAAACGCATAATAGCTGTTAGAAGTTGCTTTCGTTTGTTTAAATGAAAGGCGGCTCAATATACTAACGGCTGCAGCAATTATGACAATAGGATATTATGAGCTGGGTTTATATTAAATTAAAAAATTAAGTTTTTAAAAACAACTATCTATTATTTATATATAATTTTTAATTTATTACCGTCCCAGCCAATATTCTAAAATTCCCTTTTTCCATATAACAACAGCCTCTGGCTCCTTGCTTCTGGTATCTGGCTGATGTTCAGAACCTTCGGACCAACTGCCAGCAGCCAGGGACCAGCAGCCAGAAACCGGAAATTTTTTATTTAAAACTATCTGTATTCTAAATGTGAAACATCGAACTATTCTAATGTAATTCGTCTGGCTGTTTAAACAATCATGGCAATGCACAGAGCGCCGATGCCCTCCCCTTTCCCAATCGCCCCTAAGCCTTCAGTGGTTGTTGCTTTAATATTGATATCAGCCGCGCTGATATTCATCGTATCGGCTAGAACGGTTTGCATTTTTTGGCGGTGAGGCGCCATTTTAGGGGCCTCTGCCAATATGGTGGCATCCAGATTGACAATCCGGTACCCATTGTCGGTCAACAACCGGCAGGTTTGAGATAACAGTTTCAGACTGGAGATGTCTTTATATTGGGGATCATTGTCTGGAAAATGGCTTCCGATATCGCCCAAACCGGCGGCGCCCAACAGCGCGTCACAGATGGCGTGTATAAGCACATCCGCATCCGAGTGACCCTGCAACCCCTTTTCATAAGTAATGGATACTCCGCCGAGTATTAGTGAACGCCCTGTTACCAGACGGTGGATATCATAGCCGATACCAACCCGCATATCATTTTCCTTCCTCAAATAATCATTGATAGCCTAAATTCTACGTGAACATTAATGTGAAATTTAGATATAAATTTAACAGCTTATTAAATATCACAAAGCCTGTCTTAAAGAAACCGGATTTATATTTTATTATACTTGACCGAGCGGGTTTGAGCAGGTTATCAGTTGCACGCTGGTTTAAGATATTATCATAAATTAATTCTGGAGATATTCAAATCAAAATGATTAAACTTGGGCAAACCCGCGGAGATTGATCATGGATGTAAAACAAGTGATGGCGGCTATTCGAAAAGGGACCCAAACCGGCCTAAATGAAGCCGAAGCCAAAGCCCTATTAAAAGAATTTGGCGTCCCGGTTGTTTCAGAAGCAGCTATAGCGGATGCATCGCAGGCTGTTCGTGCCGCCGATATGTTTGGCTATCCAGTGGTCGTCAAAGGGCTCGGCAGCGCATTGATGCACAAAACCGAACAGGGGCTGGTGAAGCTGAATTTATCTGACGCGCAGGCGGTTGAAAAAGCAGTTGAAGCCATCACGACTTCAGCCGGAAACGATTTGGAAGGCTTTGTTGTCCAGCCGCAAATTCAAGGTCAAAGAGAGCTGGTGGCTGGCTTGTTTCGTGACCCGCAATTTGGACCGGTTGTGATGTTCGGTATCGGCGGCGTATTCACCGAGGCACTGGCCGATGTTTCCTTTCGCCTGGCGCCGATCACGGAAAGCGATGCAAGCGAAATGCTCGGCGAAATTCGCGCCAAAACAATCTTAGGCCCTTACCGCGGCGAAAAGGCCATCAAGCACCAGCACATCATTCAAGTGCTCATGGGGCTTTCCCGAATTGCCATTGAGTTGCCCCAAATTGTCGAGATCGATATCAACCCTCTGCTGGCCACGTCTGATGGACGGCTCTGGGCGGTGGATGCCTTGGTGGTCCCCGGAAGCAAGACGCAAAAGAAACAGCAATTACCCCCTGCGGTTTCACCGGATGCCATTGGTGCGATCTTTTATCCCAAATCCATTGCCTTTGTCGGTGCCTCGGCCCAGATGGGCAAATGGGGACATATGCTGATGGCCAACACCATCAGCGGCGGATACAAAGGTCAGGTGTTTTTGGTCAACCCCAAAACAGGTACCATTGCCGGTCGTAAGACTTACCCAACCGTCTGCGATATCCCGGATCCGGTTGATCTGGCGGTGGTGACCATTCCGGCTGCCGGAGTGCTGGACCTGATTCCCCAGCTAAAAGAAAAAGATATCCACAATATGCTTTTAATCACCTCTGGCTTCGGCGAAACCGGTAAAAAAGGCAAGCAATTGGAAGCCAAACTGGTAAAGGCTGCCCGTAAAGCCGACATTTTGATTCTGGGCCCCAACACCATGGGTATCTGCAACCCGCATATCCATTTTTACTGCACCGGTTTTCCGGCCAAGCCCCGAGCCGGTTCGACTACGATGGTCTCACAATCCGGCAACATGGGCGTGCAGTTGCTGGCTTTTGCCGAACAACAGGGCATCGGGATTCGAGGTTTCTGCGGCTCAGGTAATGAAGCCATGATGTGCATCGAAGATTACTTGGACGGGCTGGAAGTTGATACCTTGACACGCACGGCCGTGTTGTATGTGGAAAGTGTCAAAAACGGACGGCGCTTTTTTGAAGGCGCGCGACGGGTCGGACACAAAAAGCCGATCGTGCTTCTCAAAGGCGGTGAGAGTCAGGCCGGCAAGCGCGCCGCTGCCAGCCACACCGGGGCCTTGACCACTGACAAACGGGTTTTTGACGCTGTCTGCCGCCAGGCCGGCATTGTTAAGGTCGACTTCCCCATGGAGCTGCTCGATCTGGGGGCGGCCTTTTCTTCACTGCCCCTGCCCAAAGGCAATCGGGCAGCCATCATGACGCTGGGCGGTGGCTGGGGCGTGGTGACCGCCGATCTGTGCACTCATTTTGGTCTGGATGTCATTGCACTTTCGCCGGATATTATCGAGGCCATCGACCAGATTTTACCGCCCTACTGGAGCCGTTCCAATCCCATTGATCTGGTTGGTGAACGGGATCCGAACATCCCCAAGGCGGTTCTGGAATTATTGCTGAAATGGGACGGCTGTGATGCGGTGATCAATCTAGGAATTGTCGGCCGGCGACAGGTGCTCAAAAGCCATGGGGCGGCGGTATTAAAGGCAGATCCCACTTATTCAGCGGATTTAATCAAAAAAATTCATGAGGATTTTAAAAAATTCGAACAGGATTATATCGCCCAGATCATCGATTTGATGGAAACCTATCACAAGCCTGTTTACGGCGTCAGTATGCTGCCAGATGAAAAACATCAGACGGTCTATCCGCATAAAAACAGCGCGTTCAAGGGGGTGTTCTTCCCGACACCGGAGCGCGCAGTGGGTGCGTTTGCCAAAATGGTGCAGTATCAACAATTTTTGAGTCGAGACGAACAAAGATGACAAAGGACCTCACGCAAACCCGCAAAGTCACAAATATTATTATATAATTATAATAACTTGTAGTATTAATTATTAAGTTTTACTTCATTCTATATTTGGGCTTGTATAAAGGTCGGGCTTGTGATATGAAACCGCTTCTTTTGGGTTTTGATAGCCCATGAAATTTTTGAGTATGAGCATTACAAACGATTAAGCAATGAATCCAATCGCCCTAAAACCGAACTATCAATTTGATTTTGAAATCGGCACGCTCATTAAAAGCCCCTGCCTGGAGTGCCCTTCCAGACCTTTATTTCCTCAATGCATGCATTCCTGCCGCCTGCTGGACGAAATACATTCAATCCTCGCCGAATCCATATCCTGCACCCGCCGGTCTTAATTTCAAGTTAGAAAACAGAAGTCAGATTTCGGAGAGAACAGATTGTCGGAATGATGAGCGGGTTAAGACTTCGATTCGCAATTTGATACCGCAGGTTTTAGCATTGCGAAGGTTATTGGCAAATCCTATTTAATTTTGCCCACGCATAGTTTGCACACAAACCTAATTCACAAGCTCGTTTCCAATCAGAACATGCTTTGTCATATTGGTCTTTATAATAATAAGCAACTCCTCGATCGCTAAAAACGTGAGAATACATCGGACTTAACTCTAAAGAAATGGTGTAGTCAAATATTGCTTGATCGATCTGGCCCATTTTAATGTAAGCAAGCCCACGATTGTGGTAGCAGTAAGCATTCTTATAATTTAAAGCTATCGCCATGGTGAAATCAGAGATTGCTTTCCCAATTTGGTCTTTGTAACCGAATAGTTACGTTTTCGGATCAGCAAAGAAGGAGAGAATAAGAGGACTGCTTCATATACCAGATTGAGCAAGATGAATAGAACGCATTAGCGTAATTTGTTTGTGCGGCATACGTGTATTTTGATAAATGAAATGTTATCCCAAATCCAGCATTCCGCTATCGATCTAATTTTTTAATTCCTTAAGGAGCATCGACAATTCTTTTTCTCGTTGTACTTTAAACGTTTCCCATAATTTCCGACTGGATTTACTATTTTCCGCGTCGTGTATATAGGTATCATACCGGTAAAGACTTTTTGATACTATTGTGATAGTTTCCAACGTTAGGTGGTTTTCTGATCCGGGTGAGATGGAGCTGTTAGAGATTATAGGTATCGCTTCGGTGTTTATTAGAACGAGGAGTTGGTCTTTCTGGGTCACGCGAGCGTTTAAATAAAATTATATTTATATGAGAAGATGCAAAAAATCAATAAAAACCGGTGAGGGAAATGAAAAGGAAAGCAATCGCGACCAAACAAAAGAGGATTCCGGCCGGTGTTGATAAATTAAGAATATCTAATAACTTCACCTTAATTCCAAATATCATCTGCGTTTTACCGACGCATATCTTTTGTTCGCGCCCAATACCAGCGCGGGAAGCGATAGGAAAGCAGGAGCATGACGACCAGCACGGGGAAACCCGATGCCGTGCGAATCATCAAAAAGACTTCGAGTGGCAAATTTAGCTGCGATATAATTAAAATGTAAAAGCTGATACTTGATCTTACATTCCAAAATGGGAGATATGATAAAATCTGACACACAGCAGATACCATCTACATCTCTGTAGTTTTGACCAATTTGTGATATTTATGGATATCATTGATTTTTAGAAGCGCAATTTATTACAATTATTCTCAATAAATCTGGATTGCGACACGAAGTC
>JASFEV010000018.1:0-26598 GCA_050124655.1 Desulfobacterales bacterium | reverse complement strand
AAAAACAGATAAAATGAGAAAGAAGATCCTGGCCACAACCATTTTATCTGTTTTTGCAATTGGGCTTCTGCTCCTGCCAACCCTTACCGGCCAAGCGCAGGCAGCGGACAAAATCGGCTGGGTCGGCCCGGTCTACAAGGAATTATCCGCCAGTCTGAACAAAGGTTTCAAGGAATACTACAAAAAAACCTACGGCAAGGATGTCGAAATCACTTTCGTACGGCCGGGCGGATGGCCGGTTTGCGTGGACAAAGTCAGGGCTTGGGGCGGTAAACCGGATGCCGATATTTTCCTGGGGGCCGGCGCCCCGGCGCATGAGGTTTTGAAACAGGAGGGATTGATCGTTCCCTACCGTCCCAAGGATTGGGATAAGGTGCCCGCCGAATGGCATGGCATGAAGGTCAAAGATGCAGAAGATTATTGGACCTGTTTTGCCCCCTGGATTGTCACCAATCTGTATAATGAAAAGGTTTTGAAAAAGCTAAGGCTGCCGCCACCCAAAACATGGCACGATCTGCTCAATCCCATGTATCGGGGCAACATTGTGCACACCCTGCCATACGCCTCGGGCACCATGCACGAAACCATCGAAATTCTCCTGCAAGCCTTTGGCGAAGAGGAGGCCTGGCGCTATCTTCGATTGCTGGCAGCGCAGCTTTCCCGCTTTTCCACCGGCAGTACCGATACAACTCAATTGACGGCCCGTGGCGAAGTTCCCATGGGCATTGCCCAGCCGCAAATGAACGCCATGGCGGCACGCAAAGATGGTTTTCCGGTACGGGATTTACTCCCGGAAAAAACCATCCTGGTTCCGGAAGCAGTGGCGTTGCTCAAAGGCGCGCCTAACGAGGAAGTCGGCAAAATTTTTCTGGACTGGCTGTTCAGCATGGAAGGACAGAAGTACGTATTAGAGGGCCGCTATTTTGCGGCTCGAACAGACCTTAATTTTTCCGACTTGGAAAAAGAAGGTTTCGAAATGGCCACCCATGCTAAGAAGGCTTTAGGGGTTGACTCGTTCTGGGAATTGAAGGTCGATTTCATCGAATATGACCTGGATTTAGCAACCAAGCGCTGGGATGAAGTTAACAAGAAATACGAAATGGAAATCTATCGCAAGTGGGGCGAGCTTAAAGGCAGCCTATTTTTGATCGAGGAAGTCGAGGGTGAAATTCAGGCGGCCAAAGCCCAGCAGAAAGATGTGACAGCTGCTGAGGCCAAAATTAAAGAAGCCCGCAGGCTTTTCGAGATAGATGGTGCCTATGCAGCTGCCCGTCTGGCTGCCGCCGAAGCCCGCGTGGCTAGCGCTGCCGTTGTTACCGCTGCGGCTCCCGCTGCTACGCCGACCCCCACTGCTGCGGCTGAACCCGAGATACCATTAAAGATTATCATACTACTCGTATTGGCTATGTCGATTTCGATAATTGCTATTATCATTGCGTTTGCCAGGAGACACAAATAGCAAACGTTACGGGTGCAACCCAAATCAGAATGAGTTTGACATAAAAGTCCGCCCTGTTGGTGGCTGTTCTGCAGGCCTTAGCGGAAATCCAACAGGGCGGGCTGTCGCTTGTCGAAACGCAACGCAACCGGCGGAAAAGGAGGTGATATGTCGCGCGGCAACATCACTCTGGCAGCATTGCTGTGGATGATCATTGCCTTCTTTGTGCTTTATCCGCTCTCATACCTGGTGGTGGAAAGTTTTAAAATCTCGGCCACCGGCGGTTGGGGTGTCAGCAATTATATCGAATTTTTCAAAGACACCTACTATCTTAAAACCTTTGGCAATACGCTGTTGCTGAGCACGCTGCTGCTGGTGACGACCACCGTGTTTGGTGTGCCGCTGGCATACATTCTGGCGCGATACCGCCATCGGGGCAAGACCATTTTCACGGCCCTGATCCTGTTGCCGATTGTTCTGCCCGCCTTTGCCGGCGTGTTTGCATTCATTATCTTTTTCGGCAAATACGGAACGATCAATCTGCTGCTAATGGATTACGGATTGATCGACGAGCCCATCAATTTTATCTATGGACGCCATGGGCTGGTGTTCATTCAGGCGCTGCACATGTTGCCCTTCATCGTGCTCGGCCTTTCCGCCGGTTTTACCAACATCGATCCCTCCTTTGAAGAAGCGGCTGAAGTCGAGGGCGCCAGCGGTTTTCGCCGCTTTTTCACGATCACCTTGCCGCTGTGCACACCCAGTTATATGGCCGGCGCCGTGCTTGTGTTCCTGTGGCCTTTCACCGACTGGCTGACACCCTTGATTTTAGGGCAGGTGGACTATTTGCCCTCGGTGTCGTATATCAATATCGCCTATCACTTTACCGATGTGCATCGCAAATATATGGGCATTGTGGCGGTGGTTGTTTCGGCTGTTATCTGCATCAGCCTTTTTTTGCTGGCCAGATGGTGGGTTGAGCGCCGAAAGTATACCGGTCTGTCGAAAGGGACCACCTCTGAGGGCCGAGTCATCGAGCCGAGTCGATGGGTGAAAGCGGGAGCCTATGTGTACATGGTTTTGATTGCCATTCTTGTTCTGCTGATTCCCATCGTGCTGGGGCTGGCCGCTTTTTCCAGGAGATGGGTGTTTGAAGCCTTTCCGACCTACTGGACGCTTGAAAATTTCCGGCTCATATTGCTGGAAAGCCCGGTCCTGATTAAAAACTCCTTTGTATTTAGCGGGATTGCCCTGGTTTTTGGGATCGCCTTTGGGCTTCCGGCCGCTTATTTGATTGTGCGTACCCGGGTGCCGGGCAGGGATGCGCTCGATTTTGTGATTACGCTGATGCTGGCGTTTCCGGGGATTGCCATCGGTGTCAGCTACCTTCTGGCCTTC
This sequence comes from Desulfobacterales bacterium, assembly GCA_050124655.1. Lineage (GTDB taxonomy): Bacteria > Desulfobacterota > Desulfobacteria > Desulfobacterales > JAHEIW01 > JAHEIW01. Next base: position 23,762 of record JASFEV010000018.1, on the reverse strand, counting down.
TGGAAAGGCATTCCCCTGGCGACCCATTGGATCATTATGCCGCTGGCCTTGTTTTCACGGCGGCTGCCGTATTTTTTGCGGATGGCGCATTCCTCTTACCTGCAGTTGGATACATCGCTTGAGGAAGCTTCTGAAGTATCGGGCGCAGGCAAGCTACGGACTTTTTTTAATATATCATTGCCGCTGTTGCTCAAAGGGGTGCTTGTTGGGGTGGTGATGTTTTTCATCATGGCCTTCCAAGAAATCTCGACAGCTATATTCCTTTACCGCGGCGGTTGGGAAACCCTGCCCATCGGTATATTTTTAAACTGGCACCGCGGCATGGAGTTCGGCATTGCCGCTGCCATGGCTTTTTTGATGATTGTGATCACCTTTATTCTCCTGCTGATCGTATCGCGGATCGGCGGCGGGGTTCTTAAAGCCGCCTGGGGGTCGGGGGAGCAGTAAAGGTGTCAGGTGTTAGGTTTCCACGTTACGGGTTACGGGTTACGAGTTGCGCGTTACGGGTGTGATTTTTAGGTGGTTTGAGTGTGGCTTTTTAATGGTGTCTATTGAAACAAATTGCAAATACTTAGGCAGCTGCATAAAAAAAGCTTACTGCAACCAGAAGCAAGAAGCGAGAAGCCAGGGGCCAAAACGCTGACATCAAAACCTGAAACTACTTATTTCGAATATTGAAACGACTGTTCGAGGAGTAAAGAACGATGGCATTTATCGAGATCCGGAATCTTCTTAAGCGTTTTAAAGACGTGGTGGCCGTTAATCGGATCCAGCTTGAAATCGACAAAGGTGAAATGCTGACCTTGCTGGGGCCCAGCGGATGCGGCAAAACAACCACCCTGCGCTGCATTGCCGGATTGGAAAAACCGGAAGAAGGCGACATCATCATCGACGGTCAACCGATGCTTTCACAGGGGTTTGTGCCGCCGTCCAAAAGAGGCATCGGCATGGTGTTTCAAAACTATGCCGTCTGGCCGCATATGAAGGTTTTCAGTAATATTGTTTATGGTTTGAAACTTCAGAAAATTCCCAGGACTAAAATCCGTGAACAGGCGCAGCAGGTATTGGAACTGGTGGGGTTGACCGGCCTGGAGGACAGGTACCCGGCCCAATTGAGCGGCGGCCAGCAGCAGCGGGTGGCACTTGCCCGTGCGCTGGTGACCAATCCCAAAGTATTACTATTGGATGAACCCCTGAGCAACCTGGATGCCAAGCTCAGAGAAGAATTGAGATTTGAAATCAAAAGCCTGGTCCGACGGATGGGGATCACGGCCGTGTATGTCACCCACGACCAGGCCGAGGCGATGGTCATCTCGGATCGCATCGCCGTCATGGATTCGGGCAACGTGGTGCAAATTGGCAATCCTCAGGACATCTATCAAGAACCCGCCAATCGCTTTGTGGCTGACTTTATCGGAACCATGAATTTCATGACTGGCGAGATCGTCGATGTTATGGAAAAGGAGAATGCGGTTTTGGTTCGAACCGAATTCAGTGACCAAATGATGTGCACCTCCCCGGACATCGAGGCTGCCATACCCGGCGCAAGTGTGTATGCATCGATACGGCCGGAGGACGTGGAAGTATCTACCGAACCGCCGCAAGCCACAGAAAATGTGTTCAAGGGCAAGATTGTCCACAAGGCCTATCTGGGCAATTTTTTGTTCTTTTTTGTGAGCGTCAATGACACCATGATCCGGGTACAGGCCCCGCATCATCTGCCGCAGGATGAAGGGCAGGACGTTTTCCTGTATCTCAACCCGCAGAAGTGCATGATTTTGACATGACCGATACAAGATTCAGATTAAGGGGTTGGGAATTTTTTGATTGTGCGATCAATTCGAGGAAAAAGCGTCCAGAACGGATCGCAAGCGGTCGGGCCGATTGGTGATGATGCCATCCACGCCCATTTCAATCAGGCGCTTCATATCCGACGGATCGTCGGGTGTCCACACAAATACCTGGAGGCCCAACTGGTGGGCCGTTTGGATATTACCGGTTGTCAAATGTTTGTAATAGGCGGCCCAATAGTGCCCGTCGGCTGCCTGAATGGCATGTGGAATGGATCCGGAAAAGTCATCGATATCTAAGCCGGCCATCCAGGGGGAAGGTCCGGGTTGGCCGGGTTTGATATTGTTTAAGCGCACCCCTTCAAGGGAAAGATAGACGGTTGGAATGTCGGGAGCGATTTTTTGTACATAGGCCAGATTGCGCCAGTCAAAGGAAAGGATGCGGGCGCGTTCGGTTACCTTTTCTGTGCGCAATATCTTGATGATGATCTCACCGACCGTTTCCGGCGGTGGGGTCAGGTCGGGCTTTTCAGGCGATGTTTTTATTTCAATCCAGAGCTCGGTTGCCGGGTCACATTGGTTTTTGTGCAACCGGATAACCTCTCGCAGTGTCGGAATCCGCTCACCATCTGCGGCTTGCTGCTCGGGATAGCGCCGCGAATAGCGGCTGCCGGGTTTCAGACGGCCGACATCATAGGTCTTGAGATCAGCTAGCTGCATATCCCTGATTGCCGCAGACACATCCGAATCCAGCCACAGGCCATCAGGCTTGCGGGTCAGTTCCGGCTTTAGATGGAAATCGTGGTGTACGACCGCCTCACCGTCCGCAGAGACCAGCACATCGAATTCCACCGCATCAACGCCAAGCTCACATGCCCGGGCAAAGGCCGCCAGCGTGTTTTCAGGCATAAGGCCGGCGGCACCGCGGTGGCCAATGACATAAATTTGTTTGTCGGTGGATTTAGCGGTTGCCGGTGACGGTGTTTTGACAGGCGGCTGGCAGGCGGTCGTTATGAGTAGAAATACACTTCCCCCAAGCGCAAGCGTTAATGCGCGTAGGACGGTTATTATCCTTTTCTTCATTGATTGCTCCCCGCTAACTTGCTCAACAGTCGCCCCAAAATAGAACAATTCGCTATGCATTCATTAAGTTTTGTGATCGGCACGCCCATGGGGTATGTCCTTACTACAGGTTCTTTGATAACCGCAAACGAATATTTAAACCGCTTTCCATAATAATTTTCCAAATGACGGAATTGCGGCATAATTGGTCTTCGCTTTCAGCTGCCGACTTCGCTCTTCGAGCTTCGACCCCACAAGTCGACGGGACAAGTCGGCCCAGCACGGTGGTTGTATAAAAAAACGTTTTCATACCCTAACGTTTTTTTAACAACCCCTATAAAGGATTTTCTTGACTCTGCGTTGCATTATCTGTTTATTATAAATGGCTGTCATCTTGCTGAGGCTTACAGAACAAACAATCTCACTTCTGCATAACCCGATAAATGTTGGACATGTTTGCAGCCGCACATGCTTTTGTTCATTAAATTGAATTTCGGATGGTTGCCAAAAAAAGTAATTCGCTTCAGCGCAGCCAATAGCTGAGATTCAATTTTGTTAAGTTTATTTGGGCTTTTCTTTTATCTGAGTTTTCAATCTAAAATTGTTTTCCTTCTGTGGGGGAAGGATGTTAATCCGTTATCATCGTCAACCGCACCGCTAACCTTCATTTTAGAAAGGAGGACTATATGATTAATTTACGCAAAGTCATCTTCATCGGCGCCATGATCACGCTGGTGGTTTTCCCGGCAACTGTGCTGGCAGAGCCGATAACCATCAACTGGTGGTTTGCCCATGGGGGGCGGCTGGGGGAAAAGGTCCAGGAAATCGTGGCCAATTATAATGCCAGCCAGAGTCAGTATAAGGTGGTGGCAACCTATAAAGGCAATTACACCGACACCATGAACGCCGGGATTGCCGCCTTCCGTTCCAAGAACCCGCCGCACATTTTGCAGGTTTTTGAAGTCGGAACCGCCAGCATGATGGCTGCCCAGGGCGCCATTAAACCGGTTTACGAAGTCATGGCCGAATCGGGGCTGCCTTTTGATCCCAAGGCCTATCTGTCGACGGTGACCGGCTATTACACCGCTCCGGACGGCAGGATGCTGTCCATGCCATTCAACAGTTCCACACCGGTTCTGTATTACAATTTGGAAGCCTTTAAAAAAGCCGGCCTGGATCCGGACAAACCGCCCAAGACCTGGCCCGAGGTCGCCGAATATGCAAAGAAACTGGTTGCAGCAGGCTATCCTGGTGGGTTCTCCACCGCCTGGATCTCCTGGATCCATGTCGAAAACTTCAGCGCCTGGCATAATGTGCCCATCGGGACCAAGGCCAACGGCTTTGGTGGCATGGATACGCAGTTCGTTTTTAACAGCCCGTTGCATACCAAACATATTCAAAAGCTGGCCGACTGGCAGAAAGAAAAAATCTTTGTTTACGGCGGGCGGCGCAACAAGGGCAACGCCTTGTTTTCTTCAGAACAGGTGGCCATGTACACAGAATCATCAGCCGGATACGCCGGATTTAAAAAGACCTGCAAATTCCCCTTCCGTACCAGCATGCTGCCTTACTGGCCGGATACCGGCGGCGCTCCGCAGAATACCATCATCGGCGGCGCCAGTCTGTGGGTTATGCAGGGGCATTCTGCTGAGGAATACAAAGGTGTGGCCTCATTCCTTAATTATATTTCCAAACCGGAAGTGCAGGCCGATTGGCATCAATTTACAGGGTATCTGCCGATTACCTATGCAGCTTACGAGCTGACCAAAAAACAGGGTTTTTACGAAAAGAATCCCGGCACCGAAACCGCCTTGATACAGATGACCCTGAACAATCCAACCGAAAATTCTAAAGGGCTGCGTTTTGGTAATTTTGTGCAGATGCGCGCCATTATGTATGACACCCTGGAGGCCATTTTTGCCGAAAAGCAAACTGCAGAGCAGGGCCTGAACGACGCTGTTGGTAAAGGCAATAAGCTATTGCGCCAGTTCGAAAAAGCCTACAAGTAGCAGAGCCGGCAACATAGCGCTTCAATGCATCGAAAGCTGCGGTTCTAAACACAAGCCATGACGCAGGACCCATCCCGTATCGGAATGGGTCCTGCCCAATTTTTACTCCGGGCAAAGTTTTTCATGGAAAAAAGAGTCATCTTTAAAAACAGAGTCCTGCCGTATCTTCTGGTTGCGCCGCAAATCATCATTACCCTGATTTTCTTCATATGGCCCGCTTTCATGGCCCTTTATCAATCGGTTCAACGGGAGGACCCTTTTGGTCTCAAGGCAGTCTTTGTCGGCCTGGATAATTTTAAATATATCTTCACCGATACCATCTATCTAAATTCGATTAAGGTTACCATGATTTTTAGTTTTTCGGTGGCGATCATTGCCATGTCGACAGCCCTGTTTTTGGCGGCGATGGCCGATCGTGCCATTCGCGGGGCCACCACTTACAAAACATTTATCATCTGGCCCTATGCGGTCGCACCGGTTGCGGCAGCGGTCTTATGGTATTTTCTGTTTAATCCCACCGTCGGCATGATTTCTTTCTTTTTAAAGGCCATCGGGATTGATTGGAATTTTACCTTAAACGGCGGCCAGGCGATGATCCTGGTGGTCCTGGCTGCCGCCTGGCGTCAGATTTCCTATAATTTTCTTTTTTTCCTGGCCGGTCTCCAAGCCATTCCCAAGTCATTTATAGAAGCCGCTGCCATTGACGGGGCTTCCCCGGCCAAACGATTTTGGACGATTGCATTTCCGCTGCTCTCACCGACGTTCTTTTTTTTGCTGGTCATGAATTTGGTCTATGCCTTTTGCGATACATTCGGGGTGATTCACGCCATTACCGAGGGCGGCCCCAATGAAGCCACCAATATTATGGTCTTTAAAATTTATCACGACAGTTTCGAAAGTCTAGACCTGGGCGGTTCCGCCGCCCAGTCGGTCATATTAATGATTATTGTGATTGCCCTGACGGTGATCCAGTTCCGCTATATCGAAAGAAAGGTCCATTATTAAGGAGTAAACAATGGTTGAGCATCGACCCTGGCTCACGTTCCTGACGCATGCCATCCTGCTGCTGGGCTGCCTGATCATTGCCTTTCCGATCTACACGACCTTTGTGGCCTCCACCCACAGCCTGGAAGCGATCACCTCATTTTTTCCATTTTTACCCGGCAGCCACCTGATCGAAAACTATCATCAGGCCCTGACTGTCGGCAGCGGCGAAGTCGGTGCGACCGTCGGCAGCATGATGCTCAACAGCCTGATCATGGCACTCGGCATTGCCGTCGGTAAGATATCCATTTCGTTGCTGTCCGCTTTTGCCATCGTCTATTTCAGATTCCGCTTTCGTATGTTTTTTTTCTGGCTGATTTTTATTACCTTGATGCTGCCGGTGGAAGTTCGCATTTTGCCCACCCATAAGGTAGTGGCGGATTTGAATATGCTGGACTCGTATTCCGGTCTGATCTTTCCGCTCATCGCTTCGGCCACCGCTACGTTCCTGTTTCGCCAGTTTTTTATGACGGTGCCCGACGAGCTGTGTGAGGCCCACCGCATTGACGGGGGCGGGCCCATTCGATTTTTCTTTGATATTCTGTTGCCCATGTCGCGCACATCCATTGCGGCTCTGTTTGTTATTCTGTTCATCTATGGGTGGAATCAATATCTATGGCCGCTGCTGGTCACCGGAGATGAGAGTTACTATACCTTATTGATCGGCATCAAAAGAATGCTCGATGTCGGCGAGGGGCAGGCCGATTGGCATATCATCATGGCCTCTACCATGCTGGCCATGATTCCGCCGGTTCTGGTGGTGATCTTTATGCAGAAACAGTTTGTGCGTGGTATGACCGAAACAGAGAAATAAAACATCATTGACCGAGAATTATGGCTTCAGCGTGCATTGACATAAAATCAGGCAATATCTTTATAAACTACCGGAGTGTTGGAGTAATGGAGTAGTGGAGTGATGGAGTATTGGAGTGCTGGAGTAATGGAGTGGCCTACTCCGCCGAAGTAGCTTCGGCTACGAAGGCTGGATTGGGGTGATGAATAAATACTTGGAACAGTAATCAGGGGGTTGTATGGCGGATGTCAGCCTGAGAGATATTTATAAATCATTTGGCCAAAATGAGGTTATTCACGGTATCTCCTGCGATATTCAAGATGGTGAGTTTATCGTTATCTTGGGCCCTTCCGGTTGCGGTAAATCCACTGTTCTGCGCATGATTGCCGGGCTGGAAGTGATTACGAAAGGCGATATTGCCATCAATGGCAAGGTGGTCAATCAACTCGAGCCCGCCGATCGCGATATTGCCATGGTTTTCCAAAATTACGCCCTTTACCCGCATATGACGGTTTTTAAGAATATGGCCTATGGCCTCAAAATTCGGCGAATGCCCAAGGCCGAAATTGAAGAGCGGGTTCAACGGGCTGCGAAGATACTGGAATTGACCGAATTTTTGGATCGAAAGCCCCGCCAGCTATCCGGTGGACAGCGCCAGCGCGTGGCCATGGGCCGTTGCATCGTGCGCGAGCCCAAGGTCTTTTTATTTGATGAACCGTTGAGCAACCTGGATGCCAAGCTTCGCGTTCAGATGCGCCTGGAGCTGAGAAACCTGCATGAATCGCTGGGCATCACCAGTGTTTATGTGACCCATGACCAGGTCGAGGCCATGACTTTAGGGGACCGCTTGGTTATCATGGAAAACGGCTATGTCGAGCAAATTGGGTCTCCGCTGGAGGTATATGAACGGCCGGCCACGCTTTTTGTGGCCGGCTTTATCGGCTCACCCGCCATGAATTTCTTTGAAGCCCGCACCAGCTCCGACGGGCAGTCCCTCGAACTTCCCGGCTCCGATTCTTTGCCTATTTACCCGCATTTAGAGCCCGGCTTTTGCGACAAAGCGGTCGTATTGGGTATCCGACCCGAGCATTTCAGCCTGGTACAAGAGGACGATGGCACCATCAGGATGCAGGTAGACCATCTGGAAACCCTCGGCGCCGATACCCTGGTTCATGGAAAATCAGGAGAAGGAGACGCTCTTTTTACCCTGCGCCTGCCGGATATCCATAATTACAAGAAGGGCAGCTCACTGTTTTTAGGTGTTTCCCCGGAAAAATGTCACTTGTTCGATAAGGAGAGCGGAAAACGAATCGGGGATTAACAAGGGCCATTGAAACTCCATGACACAACAACTGATTAAGGATATGTCGTCCGCCATCGATGCGGTGCAGAAATGGCCTGCCAGAAAAGTTCATATTTTCCACCACAACGACGCCGATGGGCTCAGCTCGGGCGCTATCCTGACCCGGGCCTTTGAACGCCAGGGCTTTGAAATTCAGCGCCTTTGCCTGGAAAAACCCTATCCCCAGCTGTTGCAAAAGGTCTTTGAACACAAAGGTGGGTTATATGTGTTCACCGACTTGGCCGGTCGTATCGCACCCCTGATTTCCGATCTAAATAAGGGTCGCAACTTAACTCTCATACTCGATCATCATGTGGCCCATCCTGCCACTGACCCATACGTTCATAATCTCGACCCTGATTTATTCGGCTTAAAAGGTGACCGTGACATCAGCGCCTCAACCACCTGTTATCTGTTTGCGCGCACAATGGATCCGGCGAATGTCGACCTGGCGCACATCGCTGCCATCGGGGCGGTGGGAGATGGTTTCTATGTTGATGGGCGCCTGGCCAGTGAGAATCGCAAAGCGGCCCTGGAAGCTGCTCGTCAGGGAACGCTGGAAATAAAAACACATGAATCCGGCGAGCAATATTTTCTAAAATCTTCAAATCAACACATTCTGCTGGAGGCGCTGGCCCGCGATCTGGACATATTGGGTGCAGCCGGCTATCTTGACAATGGACCTGACATAGGCGTTCAGGTCTGCCTGGAAGGAAAAATCGCGATGGCAGACCAAATGCTGGCGCAATTCAAACAGATTCAGCAAAAGGCATTTGAGGCTGAAATTTTGCGGCTCGAGCAAGGGGGATTACAAGAATCATCTCATATCCAATGGTTTCACGTGCATGATCGGTTTGCGCCCATGGGCTGTAAAATGATCGGCGCCTTTTGTGAGACCCATAAAAACGCCGTTTTTTTTGATCCGGATAAGTACATCGCCGGATTTCAATTGATTCCTGACGAGATTCCGCGCTATGGTCATCTACCCCTGCAGGCAGTCAATATTTCCATGCGGGCACCGGCCCCCCTGGAAGACAAAATCAAAAAAGGAACGGCGAGAGCGCTGAACACTTTTCTGCCGGAAGCCACCGATCGACTGGGCGGATTTTCAGATGCCTGTCATCGCTTAGCGGCAGCTACTATGATTGCGGTCGGCAAGGAAGAAGATCTCATTCGGGAAATGAATGCGATTCTATTTGAGCACCAAAAGGCTTCGGAGTGATTCAACCGTGAGAAAACTTGAAACACAAGTCTTAATTATCGGTGGTGGTGTTACGGGCACCGGTATTGCCCGTGATCTGGCGCTGCGTGGTGTTCAATCGATTCTGGTCGAACAGGGTGACATTAATGCAGGGACCTCCGGTGCCAATCATGGCCTGCTGCACAGCGGGGCGCGCTATGTCTCGTCTGACCAGGGCAGCGCCAGGGAGTGCCGTGCAGAAGGGGCGCTTTTGAAAAAGATGGCACCGCACTGTATCGACGACACCGGCGGCTTGTTCGTAGCGGTGCAAGGCGATGATGAAAAATATGTGGCGGATTTTCCCCAATTGTGTTCCCAGTGTGATATCTCGGTGCAAGAGCTGGACGTAAAGGAGGCGCGCGAACTTGAACCAGTGCTTAGTGATAAATTAATTGCGGCTTATGCCGTTAAAGATGCCTCGATTGATCCGTTTAAGCTTTCTTTAGAAAATGTTGCCCAGGCGCAGAAACTGGGCTCTACCCTGCTGCGATTTACCAAAGTCGCGGGATTTCAGAAAAAACGCAAGGCTATTCAGGCCACACATCTGCAGGACACAGTGACCGGTGAAAAAATCACGATCAAGGCACAACAGGTAGTCAATGCTACCGGTGCCTGGGCTGGCGAAGTCGCCGCCCTGGCCGGCGTGAAGGTCGATATGATCTATTCTAAAGGCAGTCTTTTGGTCACGCATAACCGTATTGCGGATCGAGTGGTCAACCGCCTGCGGGCTTCATCCAATGCCGACATCCTGGTGCCGGGCGGCACGGTGTCCATCCTCGGAACCACCTCCATTCGCATCGAAAATTTGAATCAGGTGTATCCCACAGTTGAAGAGGTGGACACAATGGTCGGTGAAGCGACTAAAATGATTCCGATCCTGGAGACCGTCCGATTCATTCGAGCCTATGCGGGCGTCAGGCCGCTGGTGGGATCAACGTCTGTCGAAGATGATCGCGATATCAGTCGCAGTTTTACGCTGGTCAATCATGCGCAAGACGGCCTTAATAACTTTACGACCATTTCCGGAGGTAAGCTGACGACGTATCGGTTGATGGCCGAAAAAACAGCCGATCTGGTTTGCCGTCGCCTGGGCGTTTCAAAGCCCTGTCAAACCCGAACCGAACCCCTTCCGGAAACTCAACCTGCGAGATGGACCCAAGCCGGACTGGCCCCCAAACTGTGGATAAAAAAACATGCGCCACAGGATCTGCTGCTATGTGAATGTGAAATGGTGCCCGGAAGTGCGGTGGATGCCATTGTTGATTCCATTCTTAAACAGATGGGTCAACCGAACATCGAGGCCATCGCCCTGCGCAGCCGAATAGGCAAAGGTGCCTGCCAGGGAACCTTTTGCGGTGTGCGCGTGACGGCATATTTGTCTGATCAGAAGCACTTGAAGCCGGGTATGCATTTAGACGACCTCAAAGCGTTTCTCAACAAGCGCTGGCACGGACAGTATCCCACGCTCTGGGACAAACAGCTGGTGCAGTCCGAGTTGATGGAAGCTCTGCATTGCGGATTGTTTGGGTTGGAGTTGTAGCCTTACAGCTGGTTCAGAGGTTTTGCGTTACGTGTAGCGCATGGCTTATTTTATCGAGGACGAGTACGAGGACGACGACGAGGACGAAACTTTATGCCCTTTATCGTACTCGTCCTCCTACTCGTCCTCGTCCTCGGCTTTTTAATAGGTGCAGAATGAATCAAAACTGAAGGACACAGCGTTCGATGGCTGACTACAAAACAATAGAATGTGACGTCTGCGTAATCGGCAGCGGTCTGGCCGGAATGGCGGCGGCACTTTTTGCGGCTGGCAGAGGCTTGCGTGTGGCGCAGACGGGACATACGGGAGAAATAATTTTCGCCAGCGGCTTACTGGACCTGTTGGCCGTTTACCCGATTGGTGAGCGACGGCGCTGGCGCAATCCCTGGGCAGCATTAGATGCGCTCATTCATGATTATCCCGAGCACCCATACGCCCGCATCAATAAGGACCATATCAAGGCTGCCTTTAATGAAATTTTGAATTTTTTAAAAAAAATCGGTCTGCCCTATCATCGAGGGACAGGATATAACAGTGGCGTCCCGACTGCTTTAGGCACTATAAAGCAGACATATGCTGTACCCCACACCATGTGGAACGGGGTCAGGGCCTGCAAAGAAAAATCCCCCTGTTTGATTGTCGATATCCGGGGGTTGAAGGGATTCAGCGCCCAACAAATTACCGCCTGCCTGCGCGCTGGCTGGCCGGGTTTGCGATCTGCCCGCATTTCTTTTCCGGGTATGGACCATTTAAACGAAGTATATACCGAGCGCATGGCCAATGCCTTGCTGCTGTCTGAAAATCGCGAAAAGCTGGCAAGTGCTGTGCGCCCCCTGCTAAAACAATCAAAGTTTGTGGGATTACCGGCCATTTTGGGATTGCATCAAACCGTTGAAATTAGATCCCATCTTGAGGCCTTGATCGGCGTCCCCATTTTTGAAATTCCAACGATGCCGCCTTCGGTTCCCGGCCTGCGCCTTAAAGAAGCCTTTGAACAGGGGCTGCGTCGGAAGAATGCTCAATACTTTTCTTTAACGCAGGCCATCGAAGTACGTCCAACGGCCGATGGTCAGTTTCAAACTCAGATCGGCCAAAACGCAATCGAGCACAGCGTGCACTCCAGGGGGATCATTTTGGCCAGTGGCCGCTTTATCGGTGGTGGTCTGCATGCCGATCGCAAGCATATCCGTGAATCCATTTTCAATTTACCGCTTTACCAACCCGCCAGCAGGGCGGATTGGCATCGTCGCGACCTTCTGGATCCCAGGGGGCATCTAATCAATCAGGCCGGCCTAAAAATTGATCGCATGTTTCGTCCTCTGGATGAATCGGGGCGCCCGGCCTTTGAAACCCTTTTTGCGGCCGGCTCTATCCTGGCGCACAATGATTGGAAACGCTTGAAATGCGGTGCCGGATTGGCGATTGCCTCCGCATATGCCGCCGTGAATTCGATGTTGAAGTTGCTTTGACGCTTTTGACCGGATGCAATACACCATTTTCAATTGGCCACCGGCCTGAATCTGTGATAGAAGGCAACCCTTCAGCCCCAATAACCCAATTCCAATGACACGAGGTTAACCATCATAAATAATCTGCATTCTTTTCTTGGCCTTATTTTTTTGCTCGCCGCGACTATTGCTCAGGGTAATTCATTGCCACCCCACTGTGAGGCAGATCCCGCTATGGCACAGGAGTTGTCCGAGATGGGCCCCGTTATGGGGCTCGGGGCCTCGGTTTCCCATGGCCTTATGGCCCGCTCAGCCTCTCAGGTTGTGGCCGACCAGCTCTGTCTGAGTAGTGACGGGCATGTGTTTCCCTGGTACTTTCCGGCTTCCTACCAAAGGGCAGCTAAATATTATTACAAGCACAAACGCCCCGGTCTGGTATTGGCAATAGATGTTACCTACCACGACATGAAAGTTCTGGAATATACCAGCGACAAAAGAAAGGTGCTTGATGAGCTGGTGGCCGGCCTGGCACTCGATTGTGAAAGTGATCTTTATGATTGCTCTGAAAACGGCAATGAAGCTTATGTCAAAAAAGAAAATTACAAACCCATCGTTTTACTGGGGGATCTTTTTTTTGAAAATCTAATCGACTGCACCCAGGGCAAACCGCCGAAAGAATACCGCCTCGAAAATACGAAGCCCCGGCCCAAAAAACTATGCTATCAGGAATACGAGCAGCTCAACAGCCATTTGAGAAAGCGGGTGGCGATGTATCCGAATGTTCATATAATATCTGCCAATCGGCTGTTTACGGCCCTCGTCAAATACCCCAACAACATTTTTTATGATGAGGGCACCCGGCAAACGTTTTTCGCCAGAAAGGAGCTCACCTGGGATGGCTGGCATCCGTATACCGATCCGGGCAGTTTCGTCTTTGCCAATCTGGCCATTATGCAGATCAATCGTTTGATTGACGCAGGCAAAATCAGAGGCAGGCGGATTCCGCTCAGAAAACTTTCCGATAAATATTTTAGCCCGCCCTCGGGTTTGATCATTTTAGTGCCTGACGGTTTTCCAGCGGAGCGCCGGCCTCAAATTGTGGGACCCGCCGGGGAAAAAACACCGTTGCGCTTTTCGCTCTCCAAAAAATGGGCAGCGCGCCACGGTGTCTTCAGCCTGGGCAAATCGTATTTTCGAGATCTAGCCCTCGCATGGGACCGGCTGGGCCCCAAACCACTAATCATCAGGGCCCAATCTTTCAGGGGCACGACGCTTGTGCTTTCCAAAAAGGATCAGGATATGTTAACGGCGCATTATCAAAAAGGAACCGTACTAAAGGGCGGCTTGCTCCTGTGGGTCCAAAATCTGAATGAAGAATTTATCTCGCGTGAAGATACATTTTTTCTCAATCAAATCGAGAAAGATCCGGAGATTCTCAAAAAGCTTTCTCCACCACCGCCAAAAGGTAACTCTCCTCCCTGGGACTACTAGAATCCATCTCAAAAATGCATCTATAGTGGTTGTCAAAAAAACGTTCCGATTGCGGAACGCTTTTTTGCTACAACACTTATGCCGCCATCCTTTTTTTCGGAACATTAATATGACAAGCGGTATAATCCGCCGCAGGCGGACTCTTGAGCGTGATCTACTATTTTTGAGATGGATTCTTAGAAAGTGTCTCAAAATTGTATCCAAAGCTCAATGACTGCAGATTTTTTCAGACAAAAAGGCAGTGAGGATGAGAACGAGCGCCGCGCACACGGTCATGTCATTTCCTTCTGGGCGATATGAATTACAAGGTGCATGGCGTCCGATATTTAGGATGAGACTCACGAAGCTGCTAAATCAATGCCCTATTCAGATCATCCAAAATATCGGACCCCGACCATGCTCAGAGGTAACTTTTCCACATATCGCCCTTCAGAAAATAACAAGACCGTGTCTGCGAGGGCAAAACTGAAACTGGGTTTAGAACCTTAGATTTTGTTCGACAACACGGCAGTGAAGATGAGAACGAGCGCCGCGTACTTGTAGTACGCAAGCGACTTTCGAAGACGAGCAACACAGTTGTCGGGCAAAATATGAGAGTTATAAACTCAGTTTAATTATATTAAGCCGGCGGCTGCCATAATTTCCGGCACCTTTTCTTCTTTGCCGATGGCCATGATGTGCACACCGTCACACATCTTTTCTTCATATATGCGCTTAATCATGCGGCCCGTAATTTCGATGCCCTTGGCCAGGGCCTGGCCTTTGGGCGCGGATGCCATTTCATCAATCAGATCCTGGGGCACGAAAACCCCGGCGATATTTTTATTCATAAAGCGGGCCATGGCAGCCGAGGTCAGTAAAATGATACCGGCCAGAATTTTTATATCGAACTGGCGGGCATAGTCCATGAATTCCTTGAACTTGTCCAGATCATAGACTGCCTGGGTCTGAATGAATTCAGCACCGGCTTCGAGCTTTTTTTCAAATTTGATCAACTGCGGTTCAAGCGGGTCTGCTTCAGGTGTCACGATGGCCCCGGCGCAAAACGAAACGCCGCCGTCCAGGTCGTTACCGCCAAGGTCTTTGCCCTTTTCCAAGGTGCGCACCGTTTTCAACAGCTGGCTGGAGTCCATGTCAAAAACACTCTTGGCTTCTTTATGATCTCCTAATATGATCGAATCTCCGGTAAGGCAAAGAACATTTTGAATCCCGCGCGAAGAGGCAAACAAAAGATCGGCCTGCAATGCCAGCCGGTTGCGATCCCGGCAGGTCATCTGCAGGATGACTTCCCCGCCCATTTCTTTGACGAGCATGGCTCCGCCCAGGGACGGATAACGCATCACCGAGCTCTGATGATCGGTAACATTCATGGCGTCAACCTTGTCCTTTAACAATTCAATATGGTGCTTAAATTTTTCAAGATTTGTTCCCTTGGGCGGGGCAACCTCACTGGTCACCACAAATTTGCCGGATTCCAAAGCTTCTTTAAATTTGGTCGGCATTCTCTTATCCTTTCGATAAGCCAGGTTGGTTTTAAATTTCCAATCGACTCCTAGCTACTGCCGGTTTCATAACCGGCTGGAGTGTTGGAGTAATGGAGTACTGGAGTAATGAAAAGGCCGTTGGTTCATCGCAATCAATCCTTAATCCAACACTCTAACACTCCATTACTCCACTACTCCAATGAATATGCTATCCTTCCGGAAGCTTAAATTTTCCCGGTTTGGGCTCACCTAAATGATTGCGCGGTTTTTGATATTTTCGCATGGAATCAATCCGCCCCAGTTCGTTGAGGCGGTTATAAATCAAGGTCCAGACACAATCCTTGTTGACATCGATTTCGCATTTGCCGTGATTGGTGCCGCCGCAGGGCCCGTTGACCAGGCCTTTGTGACAGTTGGTCACCGGGCAGATGCCGCCGGTTTCCCCGATGATACAGGTGCCGCACTGGGTGCAAATCTCATCGAATAATCCCACAGCTGATTCTTTGCCGATAAACAGTGTGTCCAGGGCCGGAATCACCATCTTATGCAACTGCCGGGCAATGCTTTGAACGCCAAAGGCGCAGGTCATGATCAGCAGCGCATCGGCCTGATTGATCTGTTCGCCGAAATCGCTCAGAATTTCGCGGGTTAAATTATCGCAGGCAACCGGAACCACCGTTTGACCGGTGACCAATTTACCTTTAGTGGACAGCTCTTCCTTCATGGCGCGTACTTCCGGATCACCGCCGGTGCGGGTGAGCGTCACACAGGTTCCGCATCCAATAATGAATATCCGGTTAAATCCCTCCAAAAGGCGCTCAATTTCATGTTCCGGTTTTTTTTGCGTTATGGATCGAATCATATCGCATTCTCCTCTTTTTCAAGATCGCATCGGAGGCAGCGGATGGCTTCGCGATACGCCGCCTCTTCGCTAAATCCTTTTTCGACCTCCCTGAAATCCTTTATCCGGGCCTGGGCATCTTCAAACTGGACCTCAACCCGGGGCTTATCTTCCATGCTTTCTTTTTCAAGCGCCAGTTTGCTGCCCGTATGGCGCGGAGATTTTTCATCCGGGATATACACACGACCCTTGTCACCGCCCAGATATTTATCGATGGCGATGGCCGCGCGTCTGCCGGATGCAATGGCGCGTATCACAAAAGTCGGGCCGGTGGTGAAATCCCCACCGGCAAAAACACCCGGGACATTGGTCGCCAGCGTATTGGTGTCCACCACCAGAGCGCCCCAGAGTTCACGCTCCAGCTGGCTATCGGCGGATAGAAACGACATGTCGGCGGCCTGACCGATGGAGATAATGACATTGTCCGCCTCCACAAAGCGCGTATCGTCGAGATCACAGGTCGGATTGAAGCAGCCCTCATCGTCAAAGACGCAAATGCAGCGCGTGAACTCAACTCCGGTCACTTGCCCTTTTTCATGGGCGATTTTACTGGGCGACAGGTCGGGGTTAATAATGATGCCCTCATCGATGGCCTCTTCTACGTCCTTTTCCCAGGCCGGCATCTCGTCGCGGGGCTCCAAACAGAATATTTGCGTCTCCTGTGCACCGGCTCTCAAAGCCGTGCGGGCAACATCGACAGCCACATTTCCACCGCCGATGATCACCGTTTTGCCGCTTAACGGCACCTTTTTGCCCATGCGGACCTGGGTCAAAAAATCAAGGCCATAGTAAAGGCCCTTGAGGCCTTCTTCTTCCCCGGGGATACCGATGTGCTTGCTGGCCTGAGCTCCGGCGGCAATGAAGACGGCGCTATAGCCTTCATCGAGCAAATCGTTAAAGGTGTGTTTGGCATCAATGGGTGAATTGTAGCGGATCTCAACTCCGCAGTTTTGGATATACCGGATCTCTTCTTCGATCACATGGCGCGGCAGCCTGAATTCGGGTACCGCAATGCCGAGCATGCCGCCCGCCACCGGCTGAGCTTCAAAAACGGTGGTCTGATATCCCATTTTGGCCAGAAAATAGGCGCAGGTTAAACCGGCCGGTCCCGCTCCGACGATGGCCACTTCCTCCTCGCGGGTTACCGGAAAGGGCTCTCTTTGGGGGCCGTTATTATTAAAATACCAGTCGGATGCAACCCGTTTCAGAGCCCGAATCGCCACCGGCTGATCCAGTTCCCCCCGCCGGCATTTAAACTCGCAGGGATGGATACAGATCCGCCCGCAAACCGCCGGAAACGGGTTGCGCTCGCGAATGATCGCAACCGATTTTTCGTAATCCCCTTCGGCAATAGCGGCTACATAATTGGGCACATCGATGCCCGCCGGGCAGGCATGCTGACAGGCGGAAATCACCATTGAATCACACACCGCGCCGGCGCAACGATGTTCTTTGATGTGGTCTTCGAATTCTTTGAGAAAGTATTTGAGGGTGGACAGGGCCGGTTTGGAGCAGGCCTGGCCCAGACCACACAGGGAGGCCTCGGTCAGGGTCTCTCCCAGCTGGCGGATGGTATCGATATCTTCCATGCGTCCTTTGCCCTGGGTAATGCGCGTCAGAATTTCGAGCAGCTGGGTGGTGCCCAGACGGCAGGGTGCGCATTTGCCGCAGGACTCTGATTGGGTAAAGCTCAAGAAAAAGCGGGCAATTTCAACCATGCAGTTGTTTTCGTCCATGACCACCATGCCGCCCGATCCCATGATGGCCCCGATGCGCTGGACTGTGTCGTAATCGATGGGCAAGTTCAAAAATTGGGGGGGTACACAGCCGCCGGCGGGGCCGCCCATCTGAACCGCTTTAAACGCGCGGCCCTTGGGTATGCCGCCGCCGATCTCATAAATGACGTCTTTGACGGTGGATCCGATGGGCACTTCCACCAGTCCGGTGTTGTTGACCTTGCCGGCCAGAGAAAAGATTTTGGTGCCTTTGCTCTCTTCGGTACCCACCTGGCCATACCACTCCGCTCCGTTTTTAATAATCAGCGGTACGTTGGCCCAGGTTTCAACATTGTTGATATTGGTGGGTTTGGCGTCAACACCCGCCTGCGCTGGAAACGGCGGCCGGGCGCGGGGCATGCCGCGTTTGCCCTCGATGGACGCCATCAGGGCCGTTTCTTCACCGCAGACAAACGCACCGGCGCCCAGTCGCAGTGAGAGATCGAAGTTAAAGCCGGTGCCCAGGATGTTTTCGCCCAGAAGCCCCAGTTCATTGGCCTGCGCGATGGCGATGTTGAGATGATCGATGGCAATCGGATACTCTTCACGCACATAGATGTAGCCGTACTCACTGCCCATGGCATAGGCACCGATGAGCATACCTTCCACGACGGCATGCGGGTCGCCTTCTAAAATGGCACGATCCATGAATGCGCCGGGATCCCCTTCGTCTGCGTTGCAGACCGTGTACTTGGGCTGGCCAGCTGACTGGCGGGCGAATTTCCATTTGAGGCCGGTGGGGAATCCTGCGCCGCCGCGACCTCTGAGTTTAGCCGTCAGAACCTCATCGATCACCTGTTCGGGCGGCATTTTTGACAACGCTTTGACCAGGGCCTGATAGCCGTTTTCGGCAATGTAGTCTTCGATGCGGGTCGGATCGATGCGGCCGCAGTTGGCCAGAACCCGGCGTTCCTGCTTGGCGTAAAAAGGGATCTGGTTGCGGTAAAATATGGGTTGCTGCGTCTTGGGTTCGTGATAGGCCAGCCGATCAATGAGTTGGCTGCGTTTTAAGGTCTGAGCGACGATCTCGGCGGCATCATCCGGCTCCACTTCCTGGTACTGAACCCCTATGGGCTCTATGGCAATCACCGGTGCTTTGGCGCAAAATCCGTGACAGCCGGTGGCACGGATTTCCACCTGATCCGCAATCTTCTGGCTTTTGACTTCATCTTTCAAGGAATCCAGCACGCCGGCGGCGCCGTAAGCTCGGCAGCCGGTCATGCACACGTGCACTTCAATGGTCCCTTCTTTTGTGCGGGACTGGATTTTATTGCGGAGCCACTCCAGCTTTCCGATGGATGAAAGCTTCTCCATATGGCTGTTTCTCCCTTTCGCTCAGCTACCCCGTCTGCCGCAATTTCGCTGCCGGTAGACGGCAATTTTTATTTTTTTTGATACTCTCCCAGCAGGCTGCCGACTTTTGTTGGGGAAAGCTTGCCGAAATAATCCCGATTGATCATCATCGTCGGTGCCAGAAAACAGGCGCCCAGACAGGCAACCGTTTCAAGGGTAAATTGATAGTCGGAA
This sequence comes from Desulfobacterales bacterium, assembly GCA_050124655.1. Lineage (GTDB taxonomy): Bacteria > Desulfobacterota > Desulfobacteria > Desulfobacterales > JAHEIW01 > JAHEIW01. The sequence continues at coordinate 4,316 of JASFEV010000018.1, read as the reverse complement.
CTAGTTTCACCCTCCTTTAGGTCCAGTTCTTTTTGCATCAAGCGCAGAACGCTGCGGCTGCCCTTGACGTGACAGGCCGTGCCGCGGCAGACTCTGAGGACGTATTTCCCTTTGGGTTCTAAAGCAAATCCGGCATAAAACGTAATAACGCCTTGAACTTCAGCCGGGTGCATATTCATGGCCTCGGCAATTGGTTCAATCGCTTCAGGCGGAATATATCCGGTATGCTCCTGCACTTCCTGTAACAGGGGGATAAGTCCCCATTTGTCTCCTTTGTGTTTTTCGATAATGTCGTGGATCCGTTGCCAATCAACTTCTGGTGGTTTCATATTCAATGCCCCGGTGTTTGGTATTTGGTGCTTAGTGTTTGGTATTTGATGTTAAGTGGATTGCGGCAACTTACTAAACACTAAACACCAATTAACTAAACACAGATTTTAAGCTTTGCTAATTTTAGCTGCACAGGTTTTCCAGCCGGCGGTTTTAGGATCTGCCAGGTCGTTTAAATCGATCAGATTCATGGCATCGTTGGCGTTGACTGATAAGGGAACAAACAGTTGGCCGGCTGCGACGCGCTTGCTGCGGTCAATTTTGCGTTTAATCTGACCCCAGCGGGTTTCTATTATTACGGCATTCCCATCTTTTAATTTCAGTTTGTCTGCATCCAGATTGCTGATGGCCACATTTCCAACCTGATCAAAATCATGAATGCGTTCAGAGGCGCTGGTGCGGGTGCCGCTGTTTAGGTGGTAGCGCAAAGAGCCCAATATGGCCGTAAATGGATAGTCGCGATCACCGGGCTCGTCCACGTTTGAAACCACCGGTGAGAAGGACATCCTTTCCCGGGCGCCCTCCGCCCCAAAAACAGCCATCGGGCTGGCTGTTTTTACCCAGGTGGTTTTAGAACCATTCAATTCGGCGTAAGAAGGTACCAGGCGACATATCTCATCGCGGATTTTCCCCAGCGTGCCATACGCCTCGGAAGCCCCCAAACGTGTAGCCAGCAAATCTAAAATTTCCCAGTCGGCCTTGGCTTTGCCGGGAGGCGGCACCACCGCTGAAAAGCCCTGGATGCGTCCTTCCAGATTGGTAAAGGAGCCGCTTTTTTCACTCGCAGCGGCACCCGGCAGAACCACATCCGCAAGTTTGACCAGTTCATTGTCCAGAATATCTTGCACAACAAGGAACTCACATTTTTGCAGTGCTGCTTTTACCCGTTGCGGTTGCGGTAAAGAGCGCAGCGGATTTTCGCCCATGATGTATAAGGCTTTGAGCTGACCACTTTCGGCTGCCTCGACAATCTGCGCCATATTCAGGCCCGGGTCCGGCGAAATTTTTACGTCCCAGTTCTTTTCCCATATTTTTCTATTATTATTTTCGGTGATCGGCATTCGTCCGGGAAGCAGGTCCGGCACCGCGCCCATATCCATGGCACCGTTTTGGTTATTTTCTCTGGCGAGAGTATAAATACCGGCACCTGCTGTACCCAAACTACCGGTCATCAAAGATAGATTGAGAATCGCTCCGAGGGTGTGCGCGCCATAGCGCTGCTGTAAAATTCCATGGCCGATGATAAAGGCGATCCGCTTTTCTCTTAAAAGCTCGGCTGCTGCAATTAACTGTTGCTTCTCCAGACCGGTCAAACGGCAAACCTTATCTACATCGAGTGAGGATAAAGCATGGGTAAAATTACTGAATCCTTCAGCGTAGCGATCGATAAATTCAGCGTCGTAGGCATTGGTTTCATGCAGCATAGCGGAAATGGCATTGATGAGTTCCAGATCGGTTTGGGGTTTGACCGGAAGCCATAACGATGCAAAACGGACGAGTTCTGTTTTGCGAGGGTCGACCACAATCAGTTGTACGCCGTCTTTAGCCGCGCGTTTTAGATGGTAACTGACCACCGGCAGAGAATGGTTAGGATCGGCGCCCACGACCACAACGGCATCCGCCTTTGCCAGATCGCTGAGGGGCGTCGGACGGCATCCACCGCCAGTTTTCTGATCTAAAATGGTCGACAGGAATTGTCCGGAAACGTATCCGCCGTTGTCAATACTGTTTGTACCGATCAGCACTCGGGCAATTTTTTGAAACAGATAATTTTCCTCATTGCTGCACTTTGAGGAACCCATAAAAGCGATACTTTGCGGCCCGCTTTCCTCCTTAATCTGATGCAACCGAGCGGCCACCTTTTCCAGAGCCTCGTCCCATCGAACCGGCGTCAACTGGATGGTTTCGTCTTTCCCTGTTTTGGGCATCAGCGGAGAGATGATGCGCTTGCGTGAATTTAAAAAATCATGGGCAAAATGACCGCGGACGCACAGGGTAGCTTTGTTGACAGAGTCGGGCAAATGCGCCGGATTGACATCGATGATTTTGTTGGCCGTTTGCCCCATGACCAGGCTGCAGCCCACACCACAAAAACCGCAAATTGAAAACGTCTCTTGCGTCGGGCTGCCAACATATTGTCTGTTTTGGGTAGAGAGTGCTCCGGTGGGGCACATGGAAACGCAGGTGCCGCAAAACGTGCAATTTGAGTGCTCGAGTCCCCGTTCATGTACCGTAGCGGGTCGGGATGCAAAGCCTCGCAGATTATAGTCGATGGCGCCGACAACAACCAGTTCATGGTCTGCCCGGATGCATTTTCCGCACAGTATGCATTTGCTTAGATCTCGAATTATAAACGGGTTGGCTTGCTCCAGGGGTTTGTAATTGGGCATTGGATATAGGTCCGTTTCGCCAATGCCCATCTGTGCCGCGACCCAGCGCAGCTGACAGCGATTGCCTTTGCTGCAAACAATGCAGGATTCCGGATGTTCGGCGATCATTAAGCGAACGATATTGCGGCGATGGTTCAGGATGCGCGGTGTGTCGGTCAGAAGGGTCATATCCGGTGCAACCGGTGTGACACAAGAAGCCATTAGCCGACCGCTCTGCTCATCTTCCACCAGGCAAAGCCGGCAGGCGCCAAAGGGTTTCAGGTCCGGATGATAACAGAGGTGCGGTATATTAATGCCATTTTGGATCGCAGCTTGCAGGATCGAAGTTTCGGGAGGACAGCTGATTTTTTCATTGTCGATGGTTAAGACGATGTTGTCCAAGTGGCAGACTCCTTTCGGGGGGGTAAAATCAAAATTAAACATTACTCCATTACGCCAGCACTCCAACACTCCGGCCTGTTAACAGCTACTCTTTGTTAACCTTAAGCGCGCGTATTGATGGGTTCTTGTAGTATACGACTTACTTGAGCTTGGACGCATCAGGTAATTCTTACCGCATCCAAGAATAGGGCGAATTGATTTATGTCAAAAAACGATGTTTATCAATTTACCATAGTCTTTCAGGCCTGGCTTGTCGAGCTATAAATGAAGCCGAGGGAATTTGGGCCATATTGACTGAAAGCGGTCAAAAAGCCCGACATGTCGTTTGGTTGACGTCATGTCATTCATATCTATATTATGATTTTTACGATCATTAAATGATGACGCTGTTTATTACCTGTTGCTGGTGGCTTGCATATGGCTTCTGGCCACTGGTGAAAGCAATTGAGCGATAATACAAGCCAATTGTGCGCACCAAATTTGAACGATACAGTTGATTAAAACGCACTGACATCAAGCCAATGGCAGTTGCCAGCGGTAAGCGACCCAAAGCCGATCGATTCATTGACCTTGTGCGACATAAAGCATTGATGCTAAAGTGCACACGCGATTATTGAAAAGATGAAATGAGGAGGTAAAGTAATGGAAAAAAAGGTTGCCGATATTCTTGAGATCGCCATAAAGCGGGAAGAGGAAGCGTATGATTTTTATATGGACATCCATTCCAAAGTGACCGATGCGAGCGTTAAAAGTACGTTGGAATTTATGGCGGGTGAAGAAAAGAAGCACAAGGCCTTTTTAGTGAGCTACCGCGAAGGGCATTTCGGCGATAAAGGCCTGCGGATGAGTGATTTCATTGATTATAAAATTGCCGAATATCTTGAAGAGCCTGAGATTAGTGAGCATTCCAAGCCTGAGGATGTATATCTAGTGGCCTCCCATCGGGAAGCCAGATCGCATCAGTTTTATACCGAATTGGCCAATTTGCATGCCGAGGGTGAGCCCCGCGAAATGCTGCTAAAAATGGCCAACGAGGAATTGAAGCACAAGGAAAAAACGGAGTATCTGTATTCCAACACAGCTTTTCCCCAGACATCGGGCGGGTAGCTCAATCGGTTCTGGGTTCATAAGTTCAGGGTTTTTCGTTAAGGAAATTTGGTGGTTTGAGTTTCGAGGACGAGCACGAGGACGACGACGAGGACGAAGAATTTATAT
>JASFEV010000017.1:0-26903 GCA_050124655.1 Desulfobacterales bacterium | reverse complement strand
CTCATATGATTGGCGATGAAGACCAGCGGACCTTTATGGGTACTTAGGCCTTCAAGACCCGATACGGTCAGTCTTCCTCCGGCGGACTCGACGGCTTTCATACAGCTCAACGAAGCACGCAGCCATCTTTCATTGTTTAAGGTTCCGCGTCGGCCCGCCAGCCCTTCCTTAAGAAAAGCCAGGGCAATTCGGGCATAAAAAATATAGCCCGGCCATCCCGGAACGTGTCTGGCCAGCAAACGCCGTCGATCCGGGGTTCGATACCCGTGTTTGGTTGCAATTATTTGCTTAAACTGAGTGTGATCCATGGTTATTAAAATAGGGTATCTTCACACATGAGAGGCCGTATCGGATAACCAAGCTCGAAAACGAAGATGAGAACGAGAGTTATAAAACGTTTCTTTGCTTCGTACTCGTCGTCGCCTTCGTTATATAACGTTCATCGTTGTTTGGACAAATACGATGAGTATTCGCAAAACACGACACACGCCAAAGATGTGTAAACGTAATGGATACAAGGGAGAGAGTCAATTGAATATTGCAGCGGGATTACAGTCGGTCAAGCAGTTTTTGATGAATATTGTCGAAGCCGCCGTTGGACATCACCAGAATAAGGTCGCCGGGGGTGGCATGCTGAATAAGAAATTCAACAATGCCTTCGGTGTCGGCGAAAAAGTGGGCATCCTTGCCGCGTTGCTTTAAATCAGCAACGAGCTTTTCAGAAGAAAATCTTTCGACAACGGGGATTTTTTCCAGCAACGGGGGTTGGCGAATGCAGATCAAATCGGCATCATCGAAGGCGAGTGGATATACTTTCTGAAAAACATCACGCATGCTCGAGTTGGTGCGGGGTTCGAAAACGGCAATCAAGCGCCGGGGGGATTGAAATGATTTAACCGCGGTAACGGTTTCCCGCACCGCGGTGGGGTGATGGGCAAAATCATCCATCACCGTAATGTGATTCTTGCAGCCCCGGATTTGCTGGCGGCGTTTAACCCCTTTAAAGGTTGCCAGCGCCTCTTCCATTTCAGCAGGCGATATGCCCAGATTATCTGCGATGGCTATAACCGCCAAGGCATTGTACAAATTGTGACGGCCGAGCATTTGTGTCTTAAAGCGGCCATACCGTTGACCGGATTTCAGCACTTCAAATACGCTCCAGGGCGCATCAATCTGGATATCCCCTAAACACCAGTTGGAATGAACATCATTCCCATAAAATTGGACTCGACAATGCGCCTCAGAAATGATCCGGCGGATATTTTCATCTGCATCAAAAGCGAGCAGTAAACTCGAGGGCTTAAGCTGCGTAAGAAAACGGCTAAATGCTTTCTGAACATGGTTGAGATCCCGGAAAATATCGGCATGGTCGAATTCCACACTGGTCAACACGGCAGCGGCGGGATGAAAATGCATGAATTTAGGTCCTTTGTCGAAAAACGCCGTATCGTATTCGTCACCTTCGATGATAAAAGCGTTGCCATCGCCCAGCCGGTAGTTACTGTCAAAATTTTGCAAGATACCACCAATCATAAAGGAGGGATCCAATCCGCCTTTATAAAGCATCCAGGCTAAAATAGATGCAGTGGTCGTTTTGCCATGGGTGCCGGAAACCAGAAGCGTTTTTTTATCTTCAGCAAAAAATCGGTTCAATGCCTGAGGCATAGAGCAAAACGGGAGACCCATTTGCTTCATTTTCTTTACTTCCGGATTCTCGCGGGTGACAGCGTTGCCGACAATCACCAGGTCCGGTTTATACGACATATGGGCGGCATCGAATCCGTTCATAATCTGGATTCCCTGTTCCCGCAGAAAGTCGCTCATCGGCGGGTATATTTTTTGATCTGATCCGGAAATCTCATAACCCCGGCTTTTGAGCATACATGCCAGGGCCCCCATGCCGGTCCCACAAACGGCAATTAGATGGATTTTGTGCACGTGCTCGGGTATCGAATTCGGGTTTTCAGACATGGATAATGTTCCTATCTATGGTGAAATGGGAAGCCCCCCGGGGGTCGTCAGTTCCTAAAAAAAATAGGTTTCAGGTGTCAGGTGTCAAAAACCAATAGCTCGTAGCGGATAGCTGATAGCTCATAGTTGAAAATTTGAAGTTTGGAAATCAGCCTATGAGCTGTGAGCTATGAGCCATGAGCTATGAACTGTTTAATTAGGTGTTGCTTATGTCCCCTCCAATATGGCCCTTATGTTTTGTGACAGATTTTGTAAATTGAAGGGTTTTTGAATGAAGCCGTTACACCCCCGATTCAAAATCTCGGAAGCCTGACCATTAATGCTGAAGCCGCTGGATAACAGCACTTTTACGTCGGGTTTGAATTTTTTTATGCGGTCATACGTTTCACCGCCCCCCATCTGGGGCATAATCATATCCAAAACGATAAGATCAATTTTTTCCTGGTGTTTCCTGAAGATACCGATGGCTTCTTTACCGTTGCTGGCGGTAAAAACCTGATAGCCCAACTTTTTAAGCATGCGCGTGCCGACATCAATAATCATCTCCTCGTCATCCACCAGCAAAACCGTCTCCCGGCCCTCAACAAATTTTTCACTGGCTTTTTTCAGGGCTGGCACGGCTTTGCCCGAAGCAGGCAAATAAATCTCAAATTTCGTTCCCTGCCCCTTTTTACTGAATACGTTTATAAAGCCTTCATGGTTTTTAACGATACCGTAGACCGAAGCCAGTCCAAGACCGGTCCCTCGGCCCATTTCTTTGGTCGTAAAAAATGGATCGAAGATGCGTTGCTGAATATCGTCATCCATTCCGATACCGGTATCTGCAATCGTTATTTTGATGTAATTGCCGGCTTTGACATAATAGGGGCTGTATTGGTCCTGATCAATGGTCACATTTCCGGTTCGCGTTGTCAGCGTTCCGCTGCCGGGCATGGCCTGCAATGCATTCAAATAAAGATTCATCAACACCTGTTCGATCTGACCCCGATCCGCTTCAACACTCCAAAGTTCTGGTTTGGCTTCATTTTTAAAAATGATATCCTTATTGGTCCGGCTGAACATCAGATTCTGCTCTTTGATCAATTCATTTAGATTGAGCAGACTGATTTCATATTTGCCCCCTCTGGCAAAGCCCAACAGTTGTTTGGTCAGATCCACCCCGTTCTGAACGTATTGCTCAATTTTTTTTAGATTCTTGACCAGTGGCGAATCGGACTCAATATCCAGCAGGGACAACGAGATATTGCCCTGGATGCCCATGAGGAGGTTATTAAAATCATGGGCGATACCACCGGCTAAAGTGCCGATGGCTTCCATTTTCTGAGCCTGGCGCAGCTGCCTTTCCAGGCGAACTTCATGCGAAACATCGCGCTGGACACTGACATAGTTGGTAACCGATCCGGCTTTATCTTTGATCGGAGAAACAGTGACCTCTGTTTCATATAAAGAATGATCCCTGCGTTTGTTAACCATTCGGCCTTGCCAGATTTCACCCTGTTGTAAGGAATCGATGATGGTGCTGAAAAAGGCTTTCGAATGTTGCCCGCTGTCCAGCAGCTCTATATTGCGACCGATCACTTCATGGCGCGGATATCCGGTAATTTTTTCAAAAGCCGGATTGACATATCCAATAACACCGGCAGAATCGGTCACGATAATGGACTCGGCTGCATGTTCAACCGCCGTAACCAGTTGGGTCTGTTCTTCAATGGCTCGTTTGAGCCCGGAAATATCAATTGCAAAAACAGCCAGCCCGCTGTCGGCGGATGCTGGATCTAGCACGGAGACACTGAGTTGTACGGTAAGGGCTGGGCCTGCTTTGCCCTGAGTGGTTGTCTCAAAAGCCAGTACTGTTTTGCGTCTTAGACATTGCGCGATCGATGTTTGTTGCTCGGGAGTCAAATCAAATAAAACGTCAAGGGATTGCCCCAGTAATTCTGATTGACTCAAACCGCTTGCCTGTATGGCTGCACGGTTGGCAAACACAATCCGGCTGTGACGGTCGGTGGTAATGGCGAAACCATGAAAATGATCGATCAGGGATGGTGGCACAGCATTGGGGTTGGTATGCAGGAAATGCGGGTGCTGGGTTACAGATTTATTACCGGGGGTTAATTTGGCCATCGGTTCATCGGCTCCATTTCTTCCTCCTGGCGTCCGGCCGGCCTAAAGCAGTTCGATCCATTTCAGATATTTATCTTTTCTGACCGGCAATGCCTTCAGGCCCAAACCTCTGAACACTGCACGCAAAGACCTTATTTTTTGATGCGGGTTTGCACCCGTGTATCAATCCCCCTCTTGGCCAATTGCTTTTAAATTATTATGGCAAATATTTATATATAAATCAATATATTTGAAACCTACCCAACAGTTTTAACTCTGTCGATCAGACCTTCGTCGAGCGGCTCTTCCCACTTTACGTTGATATAATACTCATTGAACAGCTGTCCATGAACGCCGACGATAAGGCCTTCATGATCGATGCTGATTTCAGAAAAAGCACCGCGCTGCCTAAATTTTAAATTCAGACGGCACCCCAACAAGGCATCGGCCGCCGTTTGGGACATGTTCATAATAAAAGACACTCCACTGACGGAAATGTCGGACAGATCGACTTTATAAACCTTGCTGCCTTTGTTATCCAGAATTTTAATCGCAGCGCTGCCGGAGATGTTATGTCGCGGGTGGGCGCGGCGTTCGAGCTCCTTTTTTTGAAGCAAGTCTTTAATGGGCTTTAGACCGCTACAATAATCCTGCAGTTTATTGGCCAAGTTCGGTTCGTCAGCCTGCCATTTCTGCAAAACGGTTTTTGTAATTATGTTTAATTTGACCTTTGAATCGGCCATCGCGGATGCGGTGCAGGTCGAATGGGTAAAAAACGTATCCCCACCGACAAGCTCACCGGGCCCTAATGTATTCAACAGGATGGCATGGTTATCCTTATGATAAAATAATTTGACTCGGCCGGCATTGATTAGATACAAGCTCGCATTTATCTCGCCCTGCCGAAAAATAATCTGTTCCGCTTCATAGACAGCAGATTGCATACCGTAGTAAAGCGCTACCGATTCTTCTTTTGTCAGTTTTTTATACAGATGAGACCAGGTCTCCGTATGCGCCGGATCCATCGCTGACATTTTGGCATTTTCAATAATGTCAGCCGATTTAACAATCTCATCGAGCGCCATCGAATCAATTTCAAAGAATCGTTCACGCAATGATTCTGCTTTGTCGAAATGTCGGGCCTCTGCATATTGCGTGATCAAATCAAAAAGCAGCTCAACAGCCTGCTCCTTTTTATTCTCCTTTAAATAGGTATCAACTAATTTTTCCTGAGAACTGAAATTTTCCATTTAAGCGCTCTCCCTAAATGTCAATTTATGATAAAACGAATTCAACATGTCTGGCATACGAGTTCAGTTCCTCTCACCCAAAGGAATGGCCGTCGTCATATCCGCAAACCCGGTATCCTTACAGTTGAGCTAAGACCCGTTCGGCGGCTTCAAGGGTTGCCTCAATGTGCTCGGTTTGGTGCGCAGCAGAGATAAACAAGGCTTCAAACTGAGAAGGTGCAATGTAGATGCCCGCTTGGCGCATCCCAGAGTAGAAGGCCGCAAATGTTTCTAAATCGCTGGTTTTGGCATCAGCAAAATTGTGAACCGTACGGTCGTTGAAAAAGAATCCCAGCATGGAGCCCACCCGCTGGGTCTGCACCGGTATGGCGGCTTTTTGGGCAGCCCTTTCCAGTCCCGACAAAAGGTGCTTTGCTTTCTGATCCAGGGCCTCATAAAAACCGGCTTTTTGAATGTGTTCAAGGGTTGCGATTCCGGCTGCCATGGCCACCGGATTGCCAGATAATGTGCCCGCCTGATAAACTGAACCCTGCGGCGCCACCTTGGACATCAAGGCGCGCTTGCCGCCGTAAGCCCCCACCGGCAGTCCGCCACCAATAATTTTGCCAAAGCAGCTCAGGTCCGGATAAATGCCGTACAAGGCCTGAGCCCCTCCATAGGCCACCCGAAAGCCGGTCATGACTTCATCAAAAATCAGAATGGATCCGTATCGGTCACACAGCTCCCTGAGCGTCTCCAAAAATCCTTTTTGCGGCGCCACCAACCCCATATTGCCCGCCACGGGCTCTACAATGATACCGGCAACCAATTCTCCTTTTTCGGCCATCACCTTGTGCAGAGCATCCACGTCATTATAGGGAAGAGACAGCGTATGCTGGGCAATGGATTCAGGAATTCCCGGACTGCCCGGAATACCAAGAGTGGCCACACCTGAGCCCGCTGCAACAAGCAAGGTATCCGCATGCCCGTGGTAGCAGCCATCAAATTTTATAATAAGTTCCCGCTGGGTCGCCCCCCGTGCCAGTCGCACCGCGCTCATGCTCGCTTCGGTACCTGAATTGACCATGCGTACGATTTCTACCGACGGCACGGCATCAATCACCATCTGCGCCAGTTGCACTTCAAGATCCGTTGGCGCACCAAAACTGGTTCCGCGTTCCAGTACCTTGGCAATGGCCTCAATCACCGCTGGGTGACGGTGACCGAGGATCATGGGTCCCCAAGAGCCAATGTAATCAATGTAACGATTACCATCCGCATCAAAAATCAGACAGCCTTCGGCCCGATCAATAAAAAGCGGTTCAGCACCCACCGATTGACATGCCCGCACAGGGCTATTGACACCCCCGGGGATTAGCTTTACGGCACGATCAAACAATCTTTGAGAATTGGAAAAATCCATTTAAATGGTATCCTTTCGGTTAATGAAGCGCTCCGCGCTTGGTCTAAACTTTATGACAACAGGTTTTGGCCTTGTTTTACAAACAGCCCCACCCCGCTTGATGCTGGCCGAAACAGGCATATGCCAACAAAAAAGTTGACATTTCTAATGGTTATGAAAAATATCAGATAGAGCATAACAGGTCAAGAATGCATATGGTAACCTAAGTTGGGTGATTGCCTCGTTCATAGTTTCGCCTCTATTGGGTAATACCGACGGATTCGATCGCCCCGTCTCCGCCGAGCTTACAGAGCGCTGGATTTCAAACATGGTTCCTAAAATGGCTAAAGCCAAAAATTTGCAACGCCTCGCTAAAATCCTTGTTTACATCCTTGAGCGCCGACCTGATGAGTTTGGGTTGGTTCCGGACAAGGACGGCTATGTCAAAATCAAGGAGCTGATAAAAGCGCTCAACGAAGAAAAAGGATGGAAATACGTACGCCGGTTCCATATCAATGAAATCCTGTACAGCATCCCCAATCCTCCTTTTGAGATTTTGGACAACCGTATGCGTGCCAAACAACGCGAGCATCTACCCCGGCCCGATGCAGCCGCGCAAATGCCCAAGCTCTTGTTTACGTGCATCCGCCGTAAAGCCTATCCATTTGCTACACAAAAAGGAATTTTCCCCAGCGGGTATCAGCAAGTCGTTTTATCCGATCATCGGGATCTGGCGGAACGCATGGGAAAGCGGAGCGACGCACAGCCGGTAATTCTCACCGTTCACGTGCAGCACTCGATTGAGCAGGGCGTTTTATTCCAGCAGGTGGGTGAATTGCTTTTTTTGGCACCATTCATACCACCGGGCTGCTTCAGCGGCCCCCCGTTGCCAAAGGAAAAGCCCCGGGCCTCCAAACCGCAGGAACCTTCTGAGGCCACAGTGCCACAGCTGAAAGGCAGTTTCCCGATCCATCCGGATAAGGTTGCCACACCCAACGGCACGGTCGCTAAATCGCTTAAGAAGCAACAGGGTTGGAAAGGCAAAAAAGAGCGCCGCAAAAAACATAAACGCAAAAGAGAGCGGCCGCCGTGGCGAAAATAAAAAGCTCCTTCGGAGCCTTTTATTTTCGATATTTGTTATTTGTTTTTGGTTATGGGTAAAAAGAATAATCCTATGTCCAAAAAAAAATTGACATTCGGCGGCGAACTTGTTACCAAAATTTTCCGATCACGGAAAACGGTAATTGTGGGCCACTAGCTCAACTAGGCAGAGCACCTGACTCTTAATCAGTAGGTTATAGGTTCGATTCCTATGTGGCCCACCAAAATAAGAAAAGCTTTCAGGAATTAAGCCTGAAAGCTTTTTTTAGACCAGACAGAAACCCAACAGCGTACCCACCAATCCCACCACCACATCCGCTACATCCGGTGTTCGCTCCGGCATGAAAAACTGAACCCCTTCAATAACAAAAGGATGGATGAATATCAGTGCTAAGTAAGGATATTTAAACCGCTTAAAGGTCGGGTATGAGAGTGCCATCATCATACCTAAGATGAAATGTTGCATCGTGGCTTCGTCAATCATAAAAATCGTTTCCTAAGTTTGTACTTGGCCTCAGGCATTCAAATAGTATAAAAACCGGTCAGATGACAAGCTTTAATTCGGTAATTGTGAAAAATGGTGATTTTCGCTGAAATTCAGCTTGACAGCTTATTTTTGTTAATGTTAGTAATTTAGTTTTTAATTTCACTGCCAAAATAAGGCGTCACTTTCCTTGCTCTGGACGATACCAGGGCTTTATAGCCACAAGGAGGTATTATGCGACGATACGAAACCATTATCATTACGGATCCGGACCTGTCCGTTGAACAGCGTGAGCCGATCCTTAAAAGGGTTGAGGATGTTATCAGCCAGGAGAATGGTTACCTGGCGTTAACAGATGACTGGGGTGCGCGAAAACTCGCTTATGAAGTAAAAAAGAAACAACGCGGCTACTACACCCGCTTCGACTTCTGCGGAACTGCGGCGACTGTGGATGAGATGGAGCGATTTTTTCGCATCGATGATCGCGTGCTCAAATATATGACCGTTTTGCTTGATAAAAACGCTGATATCGAAAAAATCAAAGAAGAGATTGCCAGCGCTCAAAAAGCCATTGAGACGCCTCCGGAAAAAGAACCACTTAGCGAAACTCAGATCCCGCACGATGCAGCCGAAACTGGCGCGTCAACAACACCTGACACACCAATAACATCGGCCGTTGAAGAGAAACAACCCGCTGAAGAATCGGCTGATGCAGAACCATCGCAAACGCTTGGGACACAGGCGGATGAGAGTGGAACCACTTCAAGCGAGACCACAGAGGAGATCAAATAAAATGGTTGTCAATACCAGCAGAACCGCACGAAGACCAAAGAGAAAAAAACGCATCTACCACCGGCGCAAAGTATGCCGCTTTTGTGCAGATACAAGTCTGGTCATCAATTATAAGGATCCAAAATCGCTGAAGCATTTTATCACCGAGCGCGGAAAAATTATTCCCAGACGCATATCAGGTTGTTGTGCAAAACACCAAAGATCCTTGACCCACGCTATTAAGCGTGCTCGAACCATTGCGCTGCTGCCCTATGTCGGCTCCGTAGATTTGCATTGACACGATCATTTTTGATTCGGGAAGGATATTCCTTAACCTTGTAGGGTGTACCACAGGCATGTTAAAGGATATCGCATATGGTGTTTTGTTCACCTGCCTGATATTGGCGACTTCTATCTGGGTTCCGATTATCGGAATTTTTTGCAGCCTGCTGCTCCCTTTGCCGACACTTTATTATCGCGTCAAACTCGGCAGGGCCATCAGCGCACTGATCCCCATTATCGCTCTTGTCCTGCTGATGATCGCAATGAAGGCGTTTCCGTTTGACATTGTGTTTGTTGCCGCGCTACTCATCATTGGATTTGGTTTGGGGGAGCTGTTTGGATCTTCATTCTCGGTCGAAAAAACCATGCTGCTCACCTGCGGCCTGGTTTTTTTAGGCGGAGCGTTGAGTCTCATCTTATTTAGCGCTGCAACCGGCCACAGCCTGTTAGCTGACTTTTCCCAATCAGTGGCGCATAATCGAGAATTCCTATTACAATTGTACCGCAGCATGGGCATGCCTGCAGAGAGCATTTCAGACTTTACGCGTTTCCTGGATGAGATTCAAAAAATAGTGATTCGAATTCTGCCGGCGCTGACGATCACAACGACGTTGTTTGTCATATGGATTAATCTATTGCTGGGTCGGCATCTGTTGAAACGCAGGCACATGCCATATCCGGCATACAGCCGCTTGAATTTATGGCAGGCGCCGGATTATTTGGTTTGGGGCGTCATTGGCTGCGGTCTGTTGATGCTTGTGCCTGATGGTTTTGCCAAGACCATCGGATTGAATGGCTTGATAACCTTAATGATGATTTATTTTTTCCAGGGCGTTGCCATCGTTTCTTTTTTTTTCGAAAAGAAACAGGTTCCGCGTTTTGCGAAAGTCTTGCTGTACGCCTTGCTCGTTTTGCAGGAGGTATTGCTGGTGGTTATTGTCATCGGTTTTATCGACGTGTGGGCCAACTTCCGAAAAGTTGAAAAGACAACATCTTAATTAGTGCCCATCCGACAATTAAAAGGGCACGAATTAGTTTCCAATTTGAAAATGAGTAATTTTTTCGCTGAGCAAGGCCGCACAAGGGGTTACGACGAGGCGTACTTTTCGTACGTCAAGGAAGTAACCCCGCGGAGAACGCCGCTCAGCTGAAAAAGGGCCATTTTCGGATGGAAACTAATTAAACGCCATAATGAACGGCTGCTCTTCGACCGTTCAATTTTAAATGCGAATTAACCGAATGGATGCGTGACATGGAGGTTAAGAATGAAGGTCATTTTAAAAGAGACGATTGATTCCTTAGGTATTATTGGCAGCGAAGTCCGCGTGGCAGATGGTTATGCCCGCAACTATCTTTTACCCCAGAACAAAGCAGTTCCGGCAACACCCCAGAATCGCAAAATGCTTGAACGCGATCGCACTAAATTCGAATTGCAAATTGCCAAGGAACGCAAAGTGGCCGAGGAGATGGCCCAGCGCTTAGAAAGTGTGGCGGTCACCATTGCCGCCAAAGTTAGCGAGGAAGACCGACTGTACGGATCGATATCTGTGCGCGATATCATCGATGCCCTCGCCAAACAGGATATCGTCATTGAAAAACGGATGGTATTACTCAAAGAACCCATCAAAACAATTGGCTCACATAAAGTACCCATCCGGGTATACAAAGAGGTGGAACCTGAAATAAGCGTTGAAATTGTTCCGGAATAATTTGACATTTACAATTGATGCACAAGCGTGTATGGATGGGGCAGTGAACAGGTCACCGAGCGCCGTAACATTGTTTTATTCAGCTGTGGCGCCTGCAGCCGTTACGACGGTCCATACTTGAATCTTGCAGGTTAGAACTTATGGCGGAACAACAATCGCAAAGCCAAAAAGATCCATCGCTGTATCACTTACCGCCGCAAAGCATTGAGGCGGAAGAATCCCTGCTCAGCGCCATCCTGGTCGACAACAACACATTACTGGATGTTGTCGAAATTCTCTCAGCTCCGGATTTCTATCGCAGCGCCCACCAAAAAATATTTGCAGCCATCATGGATCTATTCGACCGGGGAGAACCCGTCGATCTGGTGACCTTGGCCAATAACTTGAAAGAAAAGGGGCATCTGGATGCAGTCGGGGGCGCCAGCTACTTGGCAAGATTGGTCGATGCAGTGCCGGTCGCTGTCAATGCGCAGCATTACGCTAAAATCGTGGCCGATAAGGCTTCCTTGAGGCGTCTGATAGAGAAAGCCAATGCGATCAGCAAACGCTGTTTTGAGAATCGTGGCGATGTCGATGATATTATTGATTTTGCTGAGACTTCAATCTTTGAGATCTCAGAAAGAAAAACCCATCAGGGATTTTATCCGCTCAGCCGGCTAATCATCGATAACATCGAGACGCTGGAAGAAAAACAAGGCAATAAAAGTCTGGTTACCGGGGTGCCGATGGGCTTTGGGCAGCTGGATAACCTGACTTCCGGGTTACAGAATTCCGACCTTATCATTTTGGCCGCCCGCCCAAGCATGGGTAAAACGGCGTTGGCTCTAAATATCGCCAGAAATGCCGCTGTCAATGCCAATATCCCGGTGGCCTTTTTTTCACTGGAAATGTCAAAAGAGCAATTGTCTTTGAGGATGTTATGCGCAGAGGCGCGCCTGGATTCGGCTCGCATGCGAGGCGGTTTTTTCAACATGGATGACTGGCGCCGCCTAACCGATGCCGCCGGCATTTTATCAGAAAGCCCCATTTATATTGATGATTCACCGAGTCTGTCAGCCATGGACATCCGGGCAAAAGCGCGCCGGCTTAAAATGGATAAAAATATCGGACTGGTCGTTATCGACTATCTGCAGCTCATGCAGGCCCGCAGCGGCTTGGAACGCAGGGATCTTGAAATATCAGAAATGTCGCGATCTTTAAAAGCATTGGCCAAAGAGCTTCAAATCCCTGTCTTAGCGCTTTCTCAGCTAAACCGGATGCTCGAACAGCGCACGGATAAACGCCCGAAATTATCCGATTTAAGAGAATCCGGTGCGCTTGAGCAGGATGCCGATGTCGTCGCGTTTATTTACCGGGACGAAGTCTACAATCAGGACGAAAATAATCCCCTCAAAGGAACGGCTGAAATCATTTTGGCCAAGCAACGCAATGGTCCCACCGGAAAAGTCCATCTCACTTTCCTGGAAGCATATACCCGCTTTGAAGTGATGGCGCCCGAGGATATGGTCGACAGTCTTTAGATATCAGTCAACCGGTTCAAAGGTTCTGGGTTCAGGAGTTCGAAGGTTCCGCGTTATTGGCTGCTGGCTTCTCGCTTCTTGCTTCTGGCAGGAAACCAGGAATCAGTTGCCAGTAGCCAGTAGCCAGCAGCCGCCTGCCACCAGACAGCCAATACCCTGCTTATTGTGCCATGCTTTTTAAGATCTGGTCGACAATGGGCAAAGCGGGCAGCCATCATAGCACCCCTGCAAAATCAGTACTTCCAGTCCCCAGTAGAAGTGGTTTCAAAATGCCAGATCAGGTTTCCCGCTTGAAAGCGGGATTTCACGTCTGATCATAAAAAATTAAGGTGTTCAACAAGGCAAGGCGTCCCGCCAATCGAAAACGGAGCGTACACGTGAGTACGTGATTTCGATTGGCGGGACAACGCAGCCATTGGAACTTAGATGGGGTTTTGAGACCACTTCTGGACTTGCAACAGATGTTAAACTGACTTATGATCAGGCTTGGAATTGACGATGAAAAGAATTTTTGGAAATACCGTTGGTCTCAAGGCCAATCAGCTTCGGAGACTTGAAAACTTTTACCGCCGCCGCATCCAACCCCAATATTTAATTAGCGCTGAGCTTACGCGTGACCTGAACCTTTTGACCCATGAGATTCGGCGCCAGATCGGTTTGCTGATCAACCGTCAAGGCAAGGTGGTTTATGTTATTGTCGGTGACCACAAAAAAATCGTTATCCCGGCAATCCATGAGTACCGGGCAGCTCCCGGTCGGTTGAATGGGCTGCGCTGTATTCATACCCATTTGACCAACGAAGCGTTAACCGATGACGACCTTACCGATCTGGCACTGCTGAGACTGGATATGATGGCAGCTATTGCCACAGGCGAAACCGAATTACGGCCACATATCCATATTGCACACATTCTTCCTAAAAACGCGCAAAGCCACCCTTACCGTATCTTAGCCCCGCTATCGCCCTCGCAGCTGGATATTGACTGCCTGGCCATGATCCAGGCATTAGAAGCTGAACTAGCGCGCATGAGCAAGGGTTACAGCGCGGATTCGGGTAAAGAACGGGCATTGCTGACCAGTGTATCCTCGACATCAAAACGTAAAGCGCTCGAATCTCTTGCTGAGTTAAAGGCACTGGTGGGGTCCTGTGGTATTGATATCGTTGGTACTCTTATTCAGCAGCGCAAATCTAATAACGTACACCGGTTGATCGGCCCAGGCAAATTACAGGAGCTTGCCATTTGGGCACTGCAGGAGGCGGCAACTGTCATTATATTTGACCAAGAATTAAATCCTTCGCAAATTCGTGCCATTACTGATCAAATCGAGTTGAAAGTCATCGACCGGACCCAGTTGATTTTAGATATTTTTTCGCAGCGCGCCAAAACGCGTGAGGGCAAATTACAGGTCGAGCTGGCTCAATTAAAATATTTGCTGCCCCGCTTAATCCATAAAAATACCGCCATGTCACGTTTAACCGGCGGAATCGGTGGGCGCGGGCCGGGTGAGACAAAGCTGGAGATCAATCGAAGGCGCGCACGGGACCGCATCGCGAGGCTCGAGCAGGAATTGTCTGCCGTACGAAAACATCGCAAACAACAAAGGGCGCAGCGCCAAAAAAAAGGACTGCCAATTATCTCGATTATCGGGTACACCAATGCGGGCAAATCTACTTTGCTAAACACACTGACCAAAAGTAAGGTCCTTGCGGAAAGCCGGCTGTTTGCAACCCTGGACCCGTCAAGTCGCCGACTCAAATTTCCCAAAGACAGCGAGGTGATAATCACCGATACGGTTGGCTTTATTAAAGATTTGCCAGAAGATTTACGGGTCGCTTTCCGCGCAACGCTTGAAGAGCTTGAAAATGCGGACCTCCTGCTGCATGTCATTGATATCAGCAATCCGATGGTTTTGTCCCAAATTGATTCGGTCGAACGAATTCTTAGCGATCTTAATCTGCAGCATACCCGCACCATTCGGGTACTCAATAAAATCGACCGGATAGATCCCTGTGAAATTCCGAATTTAACGCGCAAGCTCGGTGGGATGGCAATTTCGGCCAAACAAAAATCAACCCTTTTACCGCTCATCCATCATATGGAATCGGTCTTATTTGAAAAATCAACATTAAAGGCGGACGCTTATGGATCTTGAACTTGCCAAAAGGGTGGGAATCGAAGCAGCTTACAGTGCTGCCAAAATACTGCAAGATCATTTCGGTCGTATATCACAAATCGGTCAAAAAGGTGATTTTGACCTCGTGACGGAAGCCGACACCGCATCTGAAAAAAAAATTATTCAAGTTATTCGCAAGGCTTTTCCCGACCATGCCATACTGGCGGAAGAAAGCGGTGCCAACCATGGGAATACGGAGTACCAGTGGATCATTGATCCCCTTGACGGCACGACCAATTACGCCCACCAGTTGCCGATTTTCTCGATCGCCATCGCACTGGCTGTGCGGCATGAGACGGTTATGGGATTAGTGCTCAATCCAATAGACGGTGAGTTATTCTCAGCCATTGTCGGTCATGGCGCAATGTTAAACGACACATCCATTCGGGTATCTTCAACGGCTTCTGTTCACAAGAGCCTGCTGGTTACCGGTTTTCCTTATGATTTTAGCGATATCCTTGAGCCGGTCATGAAACGGTTCAGCGTTTGTCAAAACACTTCACGAGGGGTGCGGCGATTGGGTTCGGCCGCCCTTGATATCTGCTATGTGGCATGCGGGCGGTTCGACGGATTCTGGGAACAAAACCTTAAACCCTGGGATAAGGCAGCCGCCGCGGTGATTGCCGCAGAAGCCGGCGCGACGATTACGAACTTTTCAAACCAGCCCTTCGCTTTAGATCAAAAAGAAATTCTGGTCACCAACGGCAGTATTCATCAGGAAATGCTGTCCTTGCTCGAGTTAAATGACTAGCGTCTATTCTTCGTCTTATATCCGCGCCGATCATGTTATTTTCTTCCATGCGCTATGAACAGCAATTTACCGGTAGCCCGATATTTGGGATATTGCCATTGCCGATGATTAACCTAAGGCTTGGAAGCCTAATATCCCAAAATATCGGGCTACACCTTACTATTGGGGCAAAATACCAGCATAGCGCATTCCAGAAAACAACATGCCCGTGTCGCATAGTTATGCTCCGCATGATCGGAACGATGCTTAATTTTATGAAGGGGATGATCGGTCGGAAGGTTTTTTAGGTAATATTATAAAACCCGTCTTGAAAGTGTGGATAAGGGTTCATGGCAAGACGCGGGGCGGCGAGAACGCGGAGCACGTTCCATCTAAATCCTGTTTATATGTTGCGTCGTGAATAATCTGAACAACGATACATTTTAAACAGGTGCGGATATTGGAGGAGCTTTCTGAAATATGATACGAAACCCTATCGCCAAAATAGCAGATCACGTCCAAGAGCAAGGCGAAAACCGATTCAAAAGTGGAGCATACACGTTAGTATTCGAGCATTTTGAATCGGTTTTTAACGCAGCCCTTGGGCGTTAGATGCATTTTGGCGATAGGGTTTAGAATTTGCCTGATTCAAGCTTCTGATTAAAAAACTCAACCTGTTTTTGAATCACACTATTTTCTTTTAAGCCCCGCTCAATACAATGGATGGAATGGAGAGCCGTCGCATGGTATCGGTTAAAGGCTTTACCGATACTTTGCAGGGGCGCGTCCGTGTAGAGCCGAGATAGATAGATGGCCATTTGTCGTGGCCTAACGAGATGCTGTTTGCGTGAGCGCGAAACCATATCTTTTAGTGTACAATTATAATATTTGCATACCATTTTTTTGATAACATCAATGGTGATTTTTTTACGTTGACGGACCATATTTTTGACGACGCTTTCCGTCAAGTCCAGATCAATCGGAGTACCTAAGAGCGATGATTTGGCAGCCACACCATTTAAACCGCTTTCAAGCTGGCGGATGTCTTCGGTCAGTTCACCAGCCAAATATTCAATAATCGTATCGGGTATGTGATAGCCATTGCTCTGCGCTTTCTTTCTTAAAATGCGGACCCGTGTCCTGAAATTAGGAGAATCAATTTTGGATATCAGGCTGCAAGATAACCGTGATCGCAACTTATCATTTAATTTGGGAATATCACCGGGCAAATAACAGCTGGAGAAAATGATCCGTTTGCTGGCCTCAAACAGCGAATCTAATGTTAAGGCCAATTCCACCTGGGTCCTTTCCTTTCCGCTCAGGTAATGAATATCTTCTAATAACAGAACATCACATTTATTTCTGTATTTTGCCTTAAATTTGTTGATGGAATCTTGACGAAATGCCTGTACCATTTCATTGCTGAAGTCTTCTGCCGTTATGTAGTATACGCGCTCATCAGGATATTCAGATAGAACATGATGCCCAATCGCCTGGGAAAGATGGCTTTTGCCCATGCCGGTTTTTGAAAGCAGCAGTAACGCATTTTGTTGATACTCTCTGCGTGAAGCCAGTGATAGAGAGGCTGAATACGCAAAATCATTATTGGCTCCCACAACGAATTCATCAAAGGTGAAATCCCTTCTTAAAAAACGGCCACTGTGGGGGCGAATAGAGGCGTTTGGAAGCGATAATTGAGGATTCAGCGGTTTTTTCTTGCGGGAGCCCTCATTATTATTAGTACCGACCTCAAATGATAGGTGACACCGATTACCGGTAGCGTTTTTCAATTCTGCAGCAAGCATTTTTCCGTAAAGGTCGTTGACCCGCTTTTTGAAAAAGAAATTCGGACACGCCACAACCCACTTGTCGGTAGCATTCTTTCGCAATTCCAGCGGTTCGATCCACATTTGAAAACTGTGTTTCGGGATCTGCTTCTCAACAACCGATTTAACTTTTTTCCAGACGGCTTCCATCGGCTCTTAAATAACCCTATTCAAAGCAAATTAAGCAATGATGCTATTTTAGAAGAAATTTTTAGATTTAGAATGTTGAAGCTAAACGGTTTGGAAGGTTTTATTTTGATTTTTTAAAATCAAAAAACTGGAGCTTATTTATGGCATGAGACAGATTCAGTCAAACCTGATAAAAGCTGTTTTAGATCGCATTGGGGGGTAGTTTTGAACAATTTATATCTACTTGTTATCATTTGACTAAATATAGAGATGGCGACAAGCATCTTTAAATACGACCTCTACAAATGAAGGGTATTTTTAAGTATTTTAAGCATATCCATGTTTCATGGTAAGTTATGAACAAAAAAGTATTCTTTTAAAATCTCTAATTTTCTTTTATTATCTTCGATTTTTAAAAAAATTATTTTAAAACTTTTTGAAATATCCTCGAACGATGGAATACCAGGGCTTCACATCCTTTTGCGAAATTTGTTTGTTTTTTTTTTTTATGAAGGCTACACTCAAGGTCAACCTCAATCATCAAAAATAGCCATGGTCGCAGAGCATATTATCATTCGGGGAGCCCGACAACACAATCTCAAAAACATCGATGTTGATCTGCCGCGAGAAAAACTGGTGGTTATCACAGGTCTATCGGGCTCCGGAAAATCAACACTTGCATTTGACACCCTGTACGCAGAGGGACAGCGGCGCTATGTTGAGTCGCTGTCCACTTATGCCCGTCAATTTTTAGAGCGCATGGAAAAGCCTGATGCGGATTTGATTGAAGGCCTTTCACCGGCCATCGCCATTGAACAAAAAACCGGTGGGCACAATCCGCGTTCGACTGTCGGTACGGTCACCGAGATCTATGATTATTTACGCCTGTTATATGCCCGTGTCGGCACCCCGTATTGTTATCAATGTGGACGGGAAATCCGCTCCCAGACGCTGGATCAAATTGTAGACCACGTCATGTCTTTGGGCAATAATACCCGGATCATTGTCTTATCCCCCCTTATTAAGGATCAAAAAGGAACGCACGCAAAACTGCTCAAACGACTTAGAAAGGATGGTTTTGCCAGGGTCCGTGTGAACGGTAAAATATGCGATATTGAAGCGGTCGGTCGACTGGATAAAAACAAGAAGCATTGTGTGGATGTGGTTGTGGATCGGCTCATCATCAATGAAAGGGTTAAAAACCGTTTGGCAGACTCACTGGAATTGGCCATGGCGCAATCCAATGGACAGGTTAGTGTTGAGACCCCAAAGCATGGCACCATCCTGTTTAACGAACAGGCCGCCTGCAACCATTGCGGAATCAGCTATCCTGAATTTACCCCTGCCAGCTTTTCATTTAATTCTCCTCAGGGAGCCTGTTCCCGTTGTGACGGACTGGGCTCAACTACCGCATTTGATCCGGCGCTCATCATTCCAAATCCGCAACTGACCTTGCGCGAAGGTGCCATTGCTCCCTGGGCCAATCGTAATAGTGTTCATTTTGCGGAGTTTTTGGACGCCCTCACACGACAATACGGCACTGATATTTACACAGCCTATCAGGATCTACCGGCAAAATTCAAGCAGGTGTTGCTCTATGGTTCGGGGGACACCCCGATAACCTTTTATTTTGAAGATGATCACCGCCGCATCAGCTATCAGAAGCCTTTTGAAGGTATTATCCCGAACCTGCAGCGCCGTTATCACGAAACCGGTTCAAGCTGGTCGCGCGAGGAAATCGGGCGTTATATGAATTTTCAAGCTTGCCCGGAATGCAGTGGTGAGAAATTAAATCATGCCAGTCGCTCCGTCAAAGTGGGCGGCCTTACCATCGCCCAATTAACCGCGTTGTCCATCGCTAAGCTTCGCACCTTTTTTTTGGATTTGAGACTGGAAGCCAAAAAAGAGATTATCGCCCGGCGTATTCTCAAGGAAATCGTTGAAAGGCTAAGCTTTTTAGATAATGTCGGGTTGTCCTACCTCACACTAAACCGCTCGGCGCAAACCCTTTCGGGTGGTGAAAGTCAGCGAATTCGTCTGGCCACGCAGATTGGCTCAAAATTAACGGGGGTACTCTATGTATTGGATGAGCCTAGTATCGGCCTGCATAGGCGCGATAACAAGCGTTTGTTGGAAACCCTGCAACAGATGCGCGATCTGGGAAATACGGTGCTTGTGGTTGAGCATGATGAAGAAACCATCCGGGCAGCCGATTATGTCATCGATATGGGTCCAGGAGCCGGAATCAATGGGGGAAATATTATCTTTGCCGGACCGCCCTCTGAATTGATTGAACATCAAATATCGTTGACGGGCCAGTATTTATCCGGCCGCAAACAGATTGAGGTCCCTTCTCCAAGACGACCTATTACGAATGCCCATCTGCTCCTTAAAGGTGCTTCAGCCAACAATTTAAAGCAGATCGATGTTAAATTCCCTTTAAGCTGCTTTACCTGCATCACCGGTGTATCCGGATCAGGCAAATCAACGCTCGTGCTGGAAACGCTTTATCGGGCGTTGATGCAAAAACTGTATCACGCCCGCGTGCCGGCAGGCGCCCACCGCGCAATTAGCGGCGTGGAACACATTGACCGCCTGATACACATCGATCAAAGTCCGATCGGCAGGACGCCCCGTTCCAATCCAGGCACGTACACAGGCGCATTTAGCCATATTCGCGAACTTTTTTCACGCACTCCGGAAGCCCGTATGCGGGGTTACAAGCCCGGACGTTTTAGCTTTAATGTTAAAGGCGGTCGATGCGAAGCGTGTCAGGGAGATGGTATCCTTAAGATTGAAATGCATTTTTTGCCCGATGTCTATGTCACCTGTGACGTCTGCCAGGGGCGACGATATAACCGCGAAACACTTGAAGCCCGTTACAAGGGTAAAACAATTGCCGATGTTTTGAACATGACCGTTAATCAAGCGCTGGATTTCTTCGGCCGGATTGGCAAGATACAGACCATCATGCAAACCCTGGTGGATGTCGGCTTGGGTTACATCGAGATCGGTCAGCCGGCAACGACCCTATCCGGCGGTGAAGCTCAACGCATAAAGCTGTCAAAAGAACTCAGTAAACGAGCAACCGGCAAAACCGTTTATATTCTGGACGAACCGACCACCGGATTACATGCCGATGACATTCAAAAACTACTCAGAGTACTCAACTTATTAGTTGATCAAGGCAATACGGTTCTGGTCATCGAACACAACATGGATATCATCAAGACCGCTGATTACGTTATTGATTTAGGGCCTGAGGGGGGAGATGAGGGCGGATATATTGTCGGATGCGGCACACCGGAGGAAGTTGCAAAAGACAAAAATTCCTATACGGGTCAGTTCTTAAAAGCGGTCTTATAAATTTATAGATCCGATTCCAGAAAAAACGAGTAAGCGGCCTCTATTTCATCAGTCAACCCGCTATACCAGTCACCCACATCATCCATCATATTCATCATGAATTTGACAACATGCGGATGCATTGTTGAAAGATCCAGGCGCAGTTCCGGATCTAAATCGTAGGCATTAACGATGAAATTGGCCAGATAAATGTTTTGCACAAAATTGGCACTCTTGTTTTCAGGCTGAAAATCATGATGCCACCGAATGGCATCAATCAAGCCCTGAGGCAGCTGCCATTTGGCAGCTAAATGGGCACCGATTATGGTATGATCGATTGGCAGACTGTTTCTTTCCGCCTCATAAAAAGTTAAATGCTTCATTTGCAGAGTGCTCCAAACGGTTTCAAAAAGTTTCGGAAAATACTGCGCTATGATGACCTTACCGACATCATGCAGCAGCCCGCCGACAAAACAATTATCCGGTGATTCTCTTTTAGACAATTGGGCAATATTTTTACTGGTAACGGCTACCGCCAGGGAATGTTTCCAAAACTAAGCAATATCAAAATCCATTAGTTGAATGCGTTTGGGAAAGGAATTGATTACCGATATGGAAACAATGGCGTTGCGCACCGCGTTGTATCCCAGCAACACCACTGCATTCCGGAGGTCGCTAATTTTGGTTTTAAATCCATAAAAAGCGGAATTGACCAGCTTTAGAATCTTTAATGTAATGGCCTGATCTTTTTCGATTGTATCACAGACGGTTCTAATTGATGTGTCCGGATCCCGCAAATATTTATTGAGTTCGAACACAATCGTTGGCAGGGTGGGAATCTCTTTAATGCGATCAATTTTGTTTAAGATTTGCTGTTGATCCATATAGTCTCTCCTGTAGTCGGTGTCGGCCCAATTTTGATTTATTATCAGTATATAATACTTTTGACAGAAATGAAAGTAGGCGATTAGATTTTACAAACAATTCAAGTGCCTTAAATGGATCTTGGTCCCGTACTTATAGGGTTTGCGGCGGTAGGAATCAGATAAAAAAAAACGGGGCGCAACCGAAATTCCGATTGGCCCCGTTGGGGGGTAATAAAAACGAAGAAAAAAATCGCTAGCCACCATGAGCAAACAATGCGGCGATTGATGCTGCTTGCGGATGGGCAAAGATGAGAATCAATGCGACAACCAGTGCGTAAATACACAGCGATTCGATCAAGGCCAAGCCGATGATCATGGTAACGGTTACCTTACCGGATGACTCCGGATTGCGGGCAATACCTTCAACCGCAGACCGTGTAGCGATACCCTGGCCAAGACCACAGCCGAATGCAGCGATAGCGATTCCGAAACCGGCAGCCGTAGCACAGGCGATAAAAAACTGTAATGCTGTTGCTTCCATACGATCGTCTCCCTCCTTTTAGGATATATTATTGGGCTTCTTTCACTATCCCATTAACAGCGATTTATATGTGAGCTAAAATGACTAAAGTGAACTAAAGTGAGCTAAAATTAAAATGGATTTATGTCATACACTTTTGGCACTTTTTTTAGTGGGCATGTTCCATGGCCCCTGAAAAATAAATAATTGACAAAAGAAAAAAAACGAATGCTTGCAGGATCGCGACAAAAAGGCCCAGCGCCATGATCGGCAACGGCGCAAAGAAGGCCCCGGCTAAAAAAAACAGGACTCCCAGCACCAGTTCATGGCCGGTGATGTTGCCAAACAGACGAATGGACAAAGACAGGATCCGCGCGATATGACCGATGAGCTCAATAACGAATATCAGAGGCGCCAGCCACCAGACGGGCCCCAGAAAGTGCTTGATGTACTTGGCGCCATGAAATTTGATGCCGATCACGTGTGTAAACACGACCACGGTTAGGGCGCAGGAAAGCGTTGTATTTATACTGGCTGTCGGCGGAAAAAACCCGGGAATTAAGCCTAGTAAATTGCAGGTGGCAATGTACAGAAAAACGGTGGCGATAAGTGGAAAGAACTGCCGGCCTTCTTCACCGGTGATATCGACCATAAATTCCTCTAACCCCGAAATAAGGATTTCGAAGACATTTTGCGCCCCAGACGGTATCATGTCAATTTTGCGAACCGCCAGGAAAGCGAAAATAATCAATACAATCATGGCAAACCAGGAGTAAATCACCCAGGGATAGGCATGGGCAAAATGACCAAATCCGATCAGCTCAAACAATTTAACGATGAATAAATAGGGATGTTCCATCCTTAAACAGCCTCCTTAAACAGAAGTTTCTTCACTTCGCAGATGGTTGCAAGAATAACACTGAAAACCACAACGGAAAGGCCGACAATCAGTCCAACAGGGTGGACAACACGGCCAGCAATCAACAAAAAAATGATAAATCCGCTGATCAAAAAACGAAGGTAATATTTTGCGAGTACCACGTTATGAGAGGCCAGGCGAGGCGGGGTAAGGGCTTTTTTTAACGTTTTTGCCAATAAATGGAAATTGATGGTAACGATCAGTCCTCCGAAAACAATACCCAGGGCGACGCTTCTTGAAAAAATGACAAAACCGGCAATGCTGGTTACTGCAAACAAAATCCAGTTAGATCGGGTGACAAAACGAATGATGCGTTGCTGGATATCCAATATGCCTTCCCCGTACAATCGTTGATGGCCGACTAAAGCTTTCTCGTTTTGCGAATCACGATGGCTATGTTACGGAAGCCGGCGATGATCCCAATAACCAAGAAAATAAGGGTAAACCACGGCGATGTTTCAAATCGGCGATCTAAATATATCCCCACAGCCAGACCAATAAATATCGCAAGAGCGACTGAAAACCCCAGACTGCTGTAATATGCAAGCTCCCTTAGTGACCGTTTGGTTTCTTTTTTCATGGAATTTAAACACCTTCCATTGTTTCAGGAAGGTGACAACCCCAAACTGATATGAAGATTGAGCACCTAACATAGGATCACGGACAAGTCAACGCTAATTTTGCATGAATTGAGCATTTCAGATTCTAAGATCTCGCGTATCAAAAACCGGCCCGTCTTTACAGGCGTGTAAATATCGATCAGCGGTTTTACGGCTGGCAATCGCACATCCCAGACATGCACCCATGCCGCAAGCCATCATGGTTTCAATCGAAACCTGGCAGCAAACGTCATATTTTTCGGCAATTCCAGCAACACAGGTGAGCATTTCCATTGGCCCGCAGGCAAAAATAATATCCGGACGCTTTTTCGCCACCGCAATATCAAGTGGATCAGTGACCAGACATTGATCGCCCGAGCTGCCATCATCGGTGGTCAAATGGACCGGCAAACCGATGGCTGAAAAGTCCGACAAACATAAAACATCTGTTTTGGTCCTGCCGCCGATAAATACCTCAACACATGATAGATGTCGCCTTGATTCGCTCAGCGTTTGGGCTAAAAACACCATCGGTGCCACGCCGATTCCCCCCGCCACAATTTTGATGTTCAATGCTTTTGGCGGAACCTCAAACCCGTTGCCCAGGGGTCCGGTCATATTCAAGATTTCTCCGGGCTGCCGCAGCGAAAGCAACTGCGTGCCTTTGCCAACCACTTTGTAAAGCAGCTCCAGCGCAGTAACCGAACCCTTTGTTTTAATCAACTGATGAATCGAAAATGGGCGCGGCAGAAGAGGGTCGAACTGCTCTTTTGAATGAACCATGACAAATTGGCCGGGGACGGCCTGGGTATAGCCGCGGCGACAGTCTAAGCGGATTCGATAGATCCCATTGCCCAGAGCGATGTTTGATAGCACCTCAACCGTTTGATATGTAATGGGGGCCATGATTTTTTTTAAATTAAACTATTTGCTTTTTTGAACCAAAAGCGTTTTACCACGAAAATTGCGCTTTATTTTAAGTTTTCGTTGTTTCGTGATGTCGTGGTCTATTATTTCTGTTTGGCTTGCAGTGACTGGGAACTGACATCTATCTGTTTAAGCCAATAACCGCGGCGAACCGGCCGGTCTGCCCTTCTGCGCGATAAGAAAAAAAAAGCGCTGTATTACAGCAGGTACACATATTGCTGATTTCAATATTATCCGGCGAAAGACCCGCATCGGTTAATTGATCTCGGCTGATGGCCCAAAAGTTAAAATGATCATTGGCCTCTTTATAGGGCCAATAGATTTCGGGTATTTCTTTGCGATAATGAATAAATTCGGCACAGCAGGGCCCAAGCGAAGGCCCGATCCCGGCCACCAGTTGGGCCGGATCGCATTTAAATTGCTTTTGCATTGCCGCCACCGTTTTACCAGCAATGTTGATAATGCTGCCGCGCCAGCCGCAATGGATGTTGGCCACTACCTGTTGCGTGGCATCATATAGCATAATTGATTGACAATCCGCCAGCTGAATCATTAAAAATTTCCCAGCTTGGTCAGTGATAAGGGCATCACCGGATCCCAGAACGCGATGACGGTCACTATCAGATACACCTTTTTGAGATCCTAATGAGAGCACTTGATCGCCATGTACCTGCTGTGCATAAATCAAGTCATTGCTGCCAATCGCGCGGGCAATAATCTGACGGTTGTGCATTACATGCGCAGCAGCATCACCCAGTCCGGAGCTGACATTTAAACTGTCAAAAGGTACGGAGCTCTTGCCAAAATGACGCGTAAAGATACCATGACGGATTTCAGGAAAACGCGCCAGGCTTTCAAATTGGTAAAAGGACGCCCCGTTTCTATGGGTTAGGATCACGATGGGCACCTCATTTTAAAATCAGCTCAATGGCATATAAATGATTGTTTTGAGGAAAAACTTGATCGTTCATCGCCTAACAAAACCGTTTTATGATTCTCTCAATAATGGCGCTGCTTGAGCTATCTTTCACCAACGGTACCCGCACCACACGCCCCCCTCTGGCTGTGACAAAATCAGCACCGATGATTTCATCCGCGCTCCAGTCCGCCCCTTTTACCAGAATCGTCGGTTTTAGCAGTTGAATGAGTTTGAGTGGGTCTGATTCATCAAAAACGGTTACATAATCGACAGCCTGCAGGCTGGCCAGTATTTCGGATCTTTGATCCTGGTCTATTATGGGCCTTTGACGACCTTTGATTGTTTTGACGGATCGATCCGAATTTAAACCGATCACCAGCAAATCCCCTTGGTTTCTGGCGGCGACCAGATACCGGACATGGCCGACATGTAATAGATCAAAACATCCATTGGTAAAAACAATCCTTTTGCCGGCCTTGCGCAAATCTTTGAGCTTGCCGGCTAAGGCCCGGGCGTTCACTATTTTTGATTGGATATCCATATAATGACCCTCATCTTAAATCAATCTCACAAGATTGGAGTATGGGAGCATTGGAATAATGAAGTAATGGTTAAAAGCGGGATGTCTATTTACAGCACTCCAATACGCCATCAATCCAGCACTCCGGGTGTACACTAAATTGCGCGCGCCAATGTCAACACGTCAACCTGCGCTGCGCCAGCTTCCAATAGTGAGCGGGCACATTCATCGACGGTTGCACCGGTGGTATACACATCATCGATTACCAATACATGCCGGGCATACACCGCTTTGGGCAACCGCACACTGAAAGCACCTTTGACATTTTGCAAACGCTGCTGCCGACCCAGTCCGGTTTGAGGAGCTGTTGCCTTGCTTCTGCTGAGCACGTCCGTCCTTAAATGTGTACGGGTTGCAGTCAACGGATTCAGCGCCGGAATCGTTTTCCAGTAGTCAACCATTAAATAGGATTGGTTAAAACCCCGGTAACGAAATTTTTGACTGTGCAGGGGCACCGGTAAAATCAGGTCGATTGCTTCACCCTGCCAATACCGCACAAAGCTGTAAAGCAACAAAATTCCAAAGGGCCTTGCTAGCTGCATCTTGCCAGCATATTTAAATCGATGAATGATGGCCATCGATTGCTGATCATATACCATGGCCGCCCGGGCCTTTCTGAATTTTTTGGGCTGCCTGATGCAATCGCCACAAAGATGATTGTCGTCTTGCAGCTGTTTGAACATCACTCCACAACATGTGCACAGCGGTTCGGAAATGGCCGTCAGCACGTTCACACACTCCTGGCAGCATAAAGCACTCAGCCACTGGTGCGCTTGGAACAGCAAATCTTTAATCT
>JASFEV010000016.1:0-27145 GCA_050124655.1 Desulfobacterales bacterium | reverse complement strand
TTGTCACGGGTGGTCAGCGTTTTGCTGAAAGCCATAACCTTGCGGGAGCGGTGGTCCAACAGGACACCATCGGTATACGTGCCTCCCGTGTCAATTCCGATGACATATTCGCCGGATGGGTCCATGGGCTTCCATTTAATGCCTGAATCTCGCATGAAAATTAAGAAGGAAATCCTTCTCTTGAGGCCGTGGGCGAATGAGCGCAAAATGTATAGAGCCGGACGGGTTATGGCGTCGATCCGTCCGGCTCTTCAACGGTGGCTGGTTAATATCAAATGGCGAATAACTTGAAGCTATCTCAAAAATAGTAGATCACGTCCAAGGGCAAGGCGTAAAACCGATTCAAAAACGGAGCATACACGTTAGTATTCGAGTATTTTGAATCGGTTTTTAACACAGCCATTGGGCTTTAGATGCATTTTTGAGATAGCTTCTAACCTGTTTTCTTGTCAGCCGCTGCCTTTTGAGCCTCGCGTGCTTCGGCCGCCTGCAAGATGTCTTCAATTTTTTTCTTTGCTTCCGGCGGCACCTTGGATATCGGTCCCTCGAAGTTGGCAATGATATCACGAGCCTTTGCAATGACCCGGTCTCTCATGGTGGTCTGGCCCTGGGCCGCCCAGTCCTCGTAATTCTGGCGATCCATCAGGGTGGGCGCCCAATGGGCGGCCGCGTGTTTTTGGGTATGATCTCTGTCACGATAATCGCCGCCCGGTCCCACCTGGCAAATTTCCTCCACGGCCAGGGTCTCATCGTTGACTTCGATGCCTTTTGCGACCACATGGCTCATGCCGATTTGTTCATCCGCCATGACCAGCTGCAGCACGGAGCCGGTCATGCCCGATTCGAAGTATCCGACGTCGTGAATGAAGTTCGCCCCGCTGAGCATGGACGAATGCACTGAAGTGGCCGCTTCAATCGCGCCCTGGACATCCACCGTTTTGGTGTCGGTACAGCCGGCGGTGGAGAACATCGGCAATCCCGCATATTGGGCCATCTCGGTCAAGGCGGCGCTCATCAGACTCAACTCCGGCGATCCATAGGCGTAGACCGAATATTGCATGTCCATAATCGACTGGACACCACCCATAATAACGCAGGTGCCGGGATTAAGCAGCTGGGCGACAACGACACCGAGCATAGATTCGGAAAAAGCGCACACCAGCTGGCCGGCGTGAGTGGCCGGAACGGTCGCGCCGCCGATACAGCAGGGTGTATACACCTGGGGAATGCCGTTCTTGGCGTTGTACATGAGCTTGTCCATGGCGTGAAAATCGCTGAGTAGCGGTGAGATCGGTTCACCGTAAAAAACGTAATTCGGGCATCGTTTAAAGGCTTCTTCACTGCCGGCCATGGCGATGGCAATCTGGTGAATGTCGCTGCAGGTATCGCGGGTATACGACCAGGATAAAATGGGTTTGGTGGTGTTCTGGATCATCTCAGCAAACTCATATACATCTGCCAGTGAGACGGTCACATCACTGATGGTGCCCAATGACTGGACGAAACCGATGTTTGGCAGGGCCTCACAGACCCGGGCCACCACGGACGCATCATTTCTGACATATTTGCGGCGCTCGAGCGTATCGGGATCGGTGTAGTTCGGCGGGGTGGGCCCGGGGCCGAACAGCACCTGGTTTTTCTCGATACGGGTTTTACGGGTGCCATCCCAGCTCTGGACGATCGTCACCGGCGGAACAGTGGCCAGGGCATCCAAAATTAGATTTTGCGGAATCCTGACGGTGATGTCATCAATCAAAGCGCCGTGCTCTTTGAGCAGCGCGCGGGCCTCCTCGTGGTGAAGATGCACGCCGGTATCGCGCAGGGTTTCGATCATTCCTTCGAAAATTCTTTCTTTCTGATCTGGTGACAGGATGCGAAACTGTGCTGTTTGATTGATTGTTTGATTGGTTCGTGTACTCATCATCAAACCTCCTTTTTGTCCGCCAGGCTGATGATTTTTTTCATCTCCTGAATTAACGTTTCATCCAGCGCTTCGGGCTGGTGGGCCTCCAACAGACGGTCGACTTCGGGTATGAGCCGATCCTGGTAAGTTTTACTGCCCGCGTCGGTCCAGGTTTCCCAGTTGGAGCGATCAATGACGGTCGGCTGGAACCAATCCCGGAAGTGGTCAAAGGTATGGTCGTGACTTAAGAATTCACCGCCCGGCCCGATTTCTTTGAGAAGGTCCAGCGCCAGGCTTTCATCCGTGACCTCAATACCTCTTCCGATCTGTTTGACCATTGCAATGATTTCATCACACATGACCAGGCTGGCCAGTGATGCCGTCAATCCGCTATCCAGGCTGCCCGCATGGTGGATCAAGTTGGTTCCGGCCATAAAGCCGTTGTAGACACTCATCACGGCCTCCGAGGCGGCCTGCTCGTCGACAATCTTTGAATCCGAGCACCCGCCGGGAGCCGAACTCAAAAGTCCCAGCCATTTGTAAACTTCGGCAATGCCCGCCGAAGCCAGATGGAGCTCGGGGGACCCGAAATAAAGGTTCTTGCCGTTTTTATCCATCACCGTTTGAATGCCGCCTAAAATCAAAGGCATCCCCGGTTTTTGCAGGTAGCTCAGGACAACCGCCAGAAGGCTGTCGGCCAGGGTTTGCACCAGAACGCCGGCAATGGTGGCCGGCGCAGTTACACCCAATCCGGAACAGGACGAGTATACGGCCGGTATGCCTTTTCCCGTGGCAAATAAAAGCCGATCCACCATTTCCTTATGATACACCAGCGGCGATTCCGACTGAATATAGGTGGCAAACAGGGGATTTAAGCGAAACTCATTTTCCCCACCGCACATCAGGCAGGCCATTTCCCATTGATCCTTTAACCCCTCGACATCGACGCTGGTGACCATCAGCGGCTTGCTGCAGTTTTTAGCCATGGCCATAAATTGGTGCCGGTCCTGTGTTTTTGGGTTGCGCGCGTCCGAGACCACACCAAACGACATGCAAAAATCAAGGCGTGGTAGCGAATCAACGATTTTGGCGGCGGCCTCCACATCGGCAAATGTACACTTGCGACGTTCTGCGGTCTTGAGGTCGTATACAAAAGTGGCATCGGCTCCGCTTCCAAAAGCCACCTCGTTTCTTTGGAGTTTAACCGAACGCTTGCCTTTTCTATCTGACAGGGCCGCTTTAGAAGGGCTACTCTGCACGGCCTGCTCTACTAAAGAGATTGGAATCCGGACCCGATCTTTATCGCTAACGACCGCATCGCTTTTTTCAAAAAGCTGTAAAGCCTCTGGGTGAAGTATCCGGGCCCCGGAAACCTCTAAAACGTCCAGGGCCGCATAATAAATCTGTTCGATTTGATCTGCGGTCAGAATTTGAAACATCGTTGTACCATAAGCCTGTTGATTCATTTTGATGAGCATTGTTTTTTCTAACATGGGTCAATCTCCTATTTTGCTTTTTTAAAAAAGCGGTCCGAGGCTATGGATACCACAATTTTTTTTGTAAAAGCCAGGCGAGTTTACAGACCCAGCAGCTCCTTGCCGGTATCAACAGCGCTGGCGGCATTTGAAGCATAGGCATCGGCGCCGATTTCCTGGGCAAACTCGGCTGTCACGGGGGCCCCGCCAATCATAATTTTGACCTGATCCCGGATGCCCGCTTCCTTTATGGCATTAATGGTTTCACCCATTTTCGGCATGGTGGTGGTTAACAGGGCCGACATGCCAAAGAGCTCGGCTTTATGCTCTTTCAACGCATCGACAAACGCCTGGGGCTCCTGATCGATACCAATGTCGATCACTTTAAAGCCGGCCCCTTCGAACATCATGCCCACCAGGTTTTTGCCGATGTCATGCAGGTCGCCCTTGACCGTGCCGATTACCAATGTACCGGCCGTCTTCACGCCGGATTCGATCAGCAGGGGTCGCAAAATTTCCATGGCGCCATGCATGCATTTGGCGCAGCGTAACACCTCCGGAATAAACATTTCATTGGCTTTAAAGCGCTGTCCCACAACATCCATGCCGGCCAGCAGCCCCTGCTCCAAAATATCCTGGGGCGACAGGCCCCCGTCCACAGCTTCCTTAGTCAGATTTGAAACTTCATCCACTTTGCCGGCAATCAAAGCCTCCGCCATTTTTGCGAATAATTCACTCATGATCCTTGCCTCCTTTGCGAATAGAAATAATATATAGAAAAGAAAAACCGGTTCGGTTCGAATGCGCCGGCGATACGGCAAAATGGTCCTGGCCACCGCAATCTATACAATATCGATTTGACAATCAAGCACAGAAACAAATTCGATACGGCCGATATCCTAAAACATCTCAGCGTGGTTATTTTTTGGCAAATTCTTCTTTATCTTTATACAGATTAAACAGGATATCATTTTCGCGATATGCCTGTTCTATTTTTTCTTGATGCTTTTTGAGTTGGTCGCCATTGCGGCTGGCAAGTTCGAGAACCAGATAATTAATGATGCAGGAAATCGTGGTTGGATTTCCGATAAAGGGAATGTTTTTTGATGGTGCGACCAGCGAGAGGTGGCCGAATTGAATCAACGGGCAAAGGGCGCTATCGGCAATCACAATCAGATTGAGTCCCAGTCGACGAACCATTTTGCCCAATCGAATCAGTTCATTCGGATAACGCGTAGTCGCGATAATAATCACCAGGCTCTCCGGCGATGCAATCGTCAGCCAGTCGATCGCTGTGCTGTCGCTGCCTTTTAGAATGTGGACGTTGGAACGAATTTTGGTCAAAGACCATCCCAGATAGTAAGCAAAGGTATAGGAGAGACGGGATCCGACGACATAGATGGAATTGCTGGTTTCAATCAGATCAACCATTTTCGTGAGTGCATCCATGTCGACGGTTTCAAGAAATAGCTTCAGATTTTCCATTTCTTCATACACCACACGACTGAGGCGATCCGTGCCCGCCAGCTGCATGCCCGAAAGATCGGTGCGGTCCAGCATTGTCAGTTCCGTATCCACGAAATCCCTTAGCGCCTGTTGAAAGGCGCCGTAGCCTTCGTATCCCAGCTGACTGACGAAACGAACCACGGTCGCTTCGCTGACCTGGCATGTCTGCGCCAGTTCCTTGGTTGTCATGAAGACCGCTTTGCGAGGATTTTCAAGGATATAATTACCCAGGATCCGGCCTTTAGGTGTTAGGGCATGCTGTTGTTTAACAATGCCCTGCATCGTCGGGTGTGATGGTTGGTCTTTCATGATAATGCTTTTTTATATGAAATAAATATATTCAAATGAAATAAATTTTTGCAAAATATGGTAAAAATGGCATGTTTTAAACCGGCTAGAGCCATAGTTAGGGTATAATGATCGAAATTTTATCAATATTATAGGCAAGATACAAAATGGGAAAAAGGTGCCCGTATAAAAATTTTGCCCAATTTCTAAATAATCGATTATAGAATCTTATCAATTATATATAAAGTTATATCGATAATTTTGCTAAAAAGGCATGCATTGATTATTGAAGTCATATCAACATTATTTTTGAATTGTCAACCTATTTTGAAATGATTTGTTTCATTTTTTTATTTTTTTCTTGACAGGTTTTATTTCATTATCATAATTAATGTCAAATTTGGAAGATTGCCCCATTCATTGCGGGCAAAACCATTATATTAATTAACACTTTGAAATTTATATAAAAAATTTTGTAACGCATCATCATTAGAGGAGATTTTATGTTTGGAAAGGTCAAGCCCCTGTGGGGGGAAAAGCCGACGCTCAAGTCAAATTATGATGCGGTTATCATCGGGGGTGGGTTGCATGGACTGGCCGCGGCCTATTTTTTGGCGCGGGATCACAACATGCGCAATGTGGCAGTGGTTGAAAAGCGGTACCTCGGCTTTGGCGGATCCGGACGCAATACCGCCATTGTGCGGGCCAACCAGCGCACCCAGGAAAATGTCCCCCTTTACAGGGAAGCCCTCGATTTGTGGCCCATCCTCACCAAAGAGCTCGATTACAATTTGATGTTTTACAACTGCGGCAACCTGAACCTGATGCACAGTGAGGCCGCCATGAATGCGGCGCGCATGAACGTCGCCACCGCCCAATTTCACGGGGTGGAAAGCCATTTGATCGATGCCAAACAATGCAAGGAGCTGGTTCCGGCCCTTAATATCTCCAAAGACATCACCTATCCGATTTTTGGTGCCATGTATCATCCACCCGGCGGCATTTTGCGCCATGATGCCATCGTCTGGGGGTTGGCCAAGGGAGCGGCCAAGTATGGGGTTGACATTCATCAGCAGACCGAGGTGACCGGTATTGGTGTTGAGAATGGGAAAATCGTTTCGGTCGAAACGGACAAAGGCCGCATAAAAACACCACGAGTGTTGAATGCCGCCGGTGGCTATTCTGCCGCACTATCCTATCAAATGCTGGGATTAAAATTGCCGATCAGCGTTTTAACCATTCAGGCCATGGTTACCCAGCCGCTTAAACCGATTTTAAACCATGTGGTCTCATCCGGTGCCTATCATGCCTATGCCAATCAGACCCTCAAAGGTGAAATTGCCACCGGGGCCCACATGGATGCCTGGCCCAATTACACGACCCAGACAACCGCTTATTACATCAAACATCAGGCTGAAGCCCTTTCAGAAATGCTGCCCTGTCTGAGAGGGGTTAAATTCATGCGTCACTGGGGCGGTCTGGCGGATATGACGCCCGACATGGCGCCCATCATGGATGGCAACGACCCCATCGAAGGCTATTACATGGATTGTGGCTGGGGGTATTTTGGCTTTAAATCCTGTGCCGCTGCCGGCAAATATATGGCCCAATTCATGGCCAGTGGGAATTGTCCCGCTATGCTCAAACCCTTTAATCTGCGTCGCTATGAACAGCACCGGCTGATGGGAGAGACGGCAGCATTAGTCAATTATACACCGGATAATTAATACCTGAAATTTGCATGAAAATAGATGAGAATACGTTTCATTCACTTTAGGCACTTGAAACTGATGCTCACTTTAGCTCACTAAGGAGATAAACAGATGGCATTAACCCTCACCTGTCCTGTGTGCGGCAAGCGCAACGGATATGAATTCCGCTACGGCGGAGAAGAAAAAGGACCCCGGCCGGAGGAAGCTGATCTCTCGCCCCAGGCCTGGTGCGAGTATGTGCACATGAACCAATGTGTGGCCGGTATCCAAAAAGAATGGTGGTGCCATAAAGATGGCTGTGGTGTCTGGTTTACCACGCACCGTGACACCACGTGTAACCTTGAGGTGGATAAACCGGAGGCGCAATCATGAAAAGGCTGGAAAAACTGTCCACCCTGCGAATTAGTGCTGCGAAAACCCTTCTTTTTAGATACAAGAACAAAAAGCTTAAAGGGCTCAGCGGTGATACGGTTGCCACCGCCCTTTATGCCAACGGTATTCGCATCTTCGGGCGCAGTTTGAAGTATCACCGTCCGCGCGGGCTTTACAGTCTGGATGGCGAAAGCAGCAATACCTGCATGCAGGTCGACGGGATCCCCAATGTCTGTGCCGAGAACACTTTGCTGGCAGACGGTATGCAGGTGAAAGCGCAAAATGTGGTGGGTTCACCGGAAACGGATATGAAGGGGTTCATGGATAAAATGGACTGGGCGATGCCGGCCGGTTTTTACTACCGCACGATGCACAAGCCGGCTCGCATCTGGCCCATTGCCCTTAAACAGGTGCGCAAGGCTGCCGGACTCGGAAAAATTTCGGCCAAATTTCAAATGCCTGGTATATATGATGAAATTTATCCCACAGCGGATGTGTGTGTCATCGGTGGGGGGCCGGCGGGCATGTCGGCGGCCCTGGCTGCCGCTGAGAACGGTCTAAGGGTGATCCTGCTGGAAACCCGTCCGTGGCTGGGCGGTTTTTTTGATTACCGCACG
Source organism: Desulfobacterales bacterium (assembly GCA_050124655.1). Taxonomy (GTDB): domain Bacteria; phylum Desulfobacterota; class Desulfobacteria; order Desulfobacterales; family JAHEIW01; genus JAHEIW01. The sequence continues at coordinate 19,272 of JASFEV010000016.1, read as the reverse complement.
ACGCAAAATGACGCCGGGATATCGCTCGCTCAAAACGCCCGGCAGATGGCGCAACAGCTTGAGCAAAAGTCAAATGTGCGCGTATTCAAGCAAGCCGCGGTGGTGGGTGTTTACAATAATAATCTGGTGACCGCATTTCAGAAAGGGCGGGAGAGCGATTATTTTGACGAGCGCTACATCGAAATTCGGGCCACCAGTGTCGTGGTGGCCACCGGCTGCATTGAGCGTCCGCTGCTTTTTGAAAACAACGAGCGCCCCGGTGTGATGCAAATTGGCTGTGCCCATCGACTGGCGCATACGTATGGTTTGCTTCCCGGGAAACAGGCCGTTTTCAGCATCGGGCATGATCTGGGATTGGAAGCCGCACTGGATCTATGTGATCTGGGGCTGGATGTCATATGCGTGGCCGACATCCGCGAAGAGGGTCAAGACCCCGCGCTGCTCGAAGCACTCAAGGAGCGCAAAATTCCTTTTTTACGGGGCTGGGTGGCCACACGTGCTCACGGCAACAAAACGCTCAATAAAGTCACTCTGGCCACGATCCCGGGAACGCTCAGCAAAAACTTTTCCTGCGACCTTCTGGTGGCATCAGCCGGGATGACGCCCATGACCGGCCCGCTCTCCTTAGCGCAGGCCAAGCTGACCTATGAACCCTACACCGGTTTTTTCATGCCACAACAGTTGCCGGACAGCATACAGGTTGCGGGTCGCCTGCTGGGCCTCAATCACCCCGCGTCTATTGAGGCCTCGGGACATCTGGCCGGCGTTTTAGCAGCCGCCGATTGCGGTGTATCTGTTGACGGCCAAGCAAAAGAGGCTCGCGAAAAACTCAATCAATTACCGGGTCCGGACCCGGGCTGCAAATTGGTGACCGCTCCCGTGCAAGGGCGCAAGACCTTTATCTGCTTTGATGAAGATACGACAGTTAAAAATATCAAACAGGCCCTGGCAAGGGGCTTCGATGCCACCGAACTCATCAAGCGTTTTACCGCCGCCGGTACCGGCCCGGGTCAGGGCGGCATTCCCGGACACAATCTGCCGTTGTTTGTGGCCCAATATCATGGCGACATAACGGCAACCGCCATGCCGACCACCGTGCGGGTGCCCCTGGCGCCCACTTATATTGCCACCTATGCCGGCAGCAATCACGATATGTGCAAGCGCACGCCGCTACACGATTCCCAGAAAGCCGCCGGCGGCGTCATCCGACGCATCGGTGTCTGGAAACGGGCCCGCTATTTTTCCGATGATTTCAGCTGTCGCGCGGAAATTGAAAATGTTCGCACCAATGTCGGCCTGCTGGATGCCTCTACGCTGGGCAAATTTAGGCTCTGGGGTCCGGATGCCTTAAAGGCCTTGCAGCGGGTTTATGTCAGCGACATGTCTAAAATTTCAGACGGAAAAATCAAATATTCGGCCATGTGCAACGATGACGCCTGTATTATCGATGACGGCGTGGTGGTCAAAAGGGCGGAAAACGATTATTATTTTACCACTTCAACCGCCCGGGCCGGTGCTACGGTGGAATGGATCCGGTATCACACGCGTTATGATGGCTGGCAGTTTCACATGGTCAATCTTACTGACGCCTTTGGGGTGATCAACCTTGCAGGGCCCAATGCGCGCAAGGTTCTTGAAAAAGTGGCGGATGCCGATGTTTCCGATAGCGCCTTTCCCTATGCCGGCTACCGCGAATTTAAAATTAAAGATACTGTAGCGGTGCGGTCGATGCGCCTGGGATTTGTGGGCGAGCTTTCCTTTGAGCTGCATGTTCCCTCATCTTATATGCAGACGGTATGGGATCTGCTGACCGAAGCTGGCCAAGGATTTGGTATCCGCCATTTCGGGCTGGAAGCCCAAAATGGGTTGCGCATGGAAAAAGCCCATCTGATTATTGGTTCCGAATCCGAGCAACGCACCACCCTGCACGATGTGGGCCTCGGGTTTCTATGGGACCGCCATAAATCTGAGGCCAAAACCGTGGGGGCCGTGGCGTTGCGGCAAACCGAGAATCAGGAGGACCGTTTGAAGCTGGTGGGGTTTAAAATGGAAGATCCATCCCGGCCCCCGAAAGACGGATCCATCATTGTGGACAGTCGCATCAGAGGATATGTATGTATTGCGCGCCACAGTTTTGCACTGAAAGAGCCCGTCGGGCTGGCACTGGTGGAAGCACCGCTGGCCGAGGAAGGCACGCGCCTGCAGATCTATGAGGATGAATGCAACGGTCAGCACATTTACGCAACGGTGGTGCCCACCCCCTTTTACGACCCTGAAGGCAAGCGCTTAAAGATGTGAGGTGAAAATGGCTGCTGAAATGACTCGACTTTCTCCAATATCTTTTCCGGTCAATCCTGCAGAAACTGAAACCCGCGACCATTGGACCGTGGTGCAGGAATATGAATCTGAAGGCGACGGGCCCTGGGTGATTGATTTAAGCCACAGGGGCCGCTGGGACTTGCAGGATTCGGAGCTGGCCAATTTCCAGCCCGCGGGAATCGCCGTACCGGATACACCCGGCCATTGCGTCTTTAAAGATGGTGTTCTCGTAAACCGCATGAACAAGACCCAGGCATCGATCTGGCATCTTGCCGGCGCCCATCCCGATTTGCCCGCTGATCCGGCCTACACCGAAACCATCGATGCCACCCTGTTTTTAGCACTTATCGGCGCAAACATCTTTGCGGTGGCGGAAAAATTGACGGCCCTTGATTTCCGGGATCCCGCCAGACCCGTTCCGTTTCTCTATCAGGGTCCCTTTTCGCACGTGCCCTGCCAGATTGTCACGCTGGAGCGAGCCGCCGATCGCGGGGGCATCCTGCTAACCTGTTCACGTGGCTACGGCCGTGACATGACCCACGCGATTTTGGCGGCCGGTGAAGAATTCGGCCTGCGGCCGGCCGGCGAAAAGGCATTCATGCGCTGGATTGAAGCATTAGCGACCTAATTCAATTACTGGAGTGGCCATGATCCTTGAAGAGAAAATTATCGCTGCTCTCGAGCAGGGCAAAATCAGTTATGAGGTTGTCGGGCACGAGCCGGTCTACACCAATCCGGCCATGGCGGAGGCCTTGAAGGTCAACGAATCCGAAACCGTGAAATCTTTGGTGTTAACCACCAAAGAAGGCCGGATGATCGTTCTGGTGTTGCCGGGCAACAAGAAAGTCGACTGGAAACAGGCTGCCGCTGCAGCCAAAACGAAGAAAGTGTCCTTTGCCAAACCGGAAGCGGTCAGTCAGGCGGTGGGTTGCGAGGTGGGGTGTGTGCCGCCCTTCGGGCACCTGACAAGTCTGCCAATTTATATGGATCCGGACCTGATCAAAAAAAAATTTGTTTACTTTAATCCGGGCGTGCACGACAAATCATTTAAAATAAAGGCCTGGGACCTAAAAAAGCTTTGCAATCCAACCTTAATTTGACTTAGTGTAAAAGTTTAGCCATAATCCATAATCCGCAATCCATAGAGGAGGTTTATTATCATGACGAAAAAATATGATGCCATCATCATCGGAGCAGGTGTCATCGGGGCTCCCATCGCCTATGAACTGACCAAGATGGGCTATAAAACCCTGAACATCGACAAGCTGGCGGATGCCGGCGAAGGCTCCACCGCTGCATCCTGCGCCATCGTGCGGGCCCATTATTCGACCGAGGACGGTGTGGCCATGGCCTACGAGGGGTTTAAGTACTGGCTGGATTGGGAAAATTACCTGGAGAATGTCAACGACGAAAAGGGCCTGGCCAAGTACATGAATACCGGCTCCATTCTGATTAAATCCCAGGGGCACGACTGGCGCAAGGTCAAAAAACACTACGACGCCGTCGGCGTGACCTACGAAGAGTGGGACAACGACAAGGTTAAAGAAATGGTGCCGGTTTATGACATGCACGAACACTGGCCCGTCCGACGACCCGAAGATCCTGAATTTTTTCAAGAGCCGACGAAAATGCTCGAAGGCGCGCTGTTTTGTCCGGAAGGCGGTTATGTCAACGACCCGGCACTTTCCACCCACAATGTCATGCGGGCGGCGGAAGCCAAGGGCGCTGAGTTTATGTTCAACACCGAGGTGGTTGCCGTCAGAAGCCAGGACAACCAGGTGCTGGGCGTAACGCTTAAGGATGGAACCGAAATCGATGCGCCGGTGGTGGTCAATGCGGCCGGTCCGCATTCTTACAAAATCAACCAGATGGCCGAAGGGGTCTACGAAGGCTGCAACATCAAAACCAAGGCCTTGCGGCACGAGGTGATGCACTGCCCGTCTCCGGAAGGATACGATTATCTGGGTGACGGCTACCACACCTCTGACGGTGACATTGCCTGTTATTACCGCCCGGAAGTCGGCAACATGTTTTTGATCGGCAGTGAAGATCCGGAATGCGATCCGCAGGAATGGGTCGATCCGGATGAGTTTTACGCCGGCAAAGGCGGTCCGGGACGGGACAACCAACTCAGCGAGGCGCAATGGAAAGCCCAAACCTACCGCTGCGCCAAGCGGGTACCCAACATGCAGATACCCAACCAGCCCCGCGGGACCTGCGACCTGTACGACTGCTCGGACGACTGGATTCCCATTTATGACAAGTCCGACATGAAAGGTTTCTACATGGCCATCGGCACCAGCGGCAATCAGTACAAAAATGCCCTGGTGGTCGGCGCCATGATGGCCGAATTGATCGACGCCTGCGAAAAGGGCCACGATCATGACAACGACCCCTTTCAATTTAAGCTGCGCTATATCGGGCGAATCATCAATGTGGGTTTCTTTTCGCGCAATCGTGAGATCAACCCGGATAGTAGTTTCTCGGTGAACGGCTAGTCGCGCTCAAATGTTGCACTATCGCAATCATGAAACAGGGCTTTATCCGTGAGTGGTAAAGTCCTGTTTTGTGTTCATCCATTCTTTTTGGCCTCTGGCTTCTCGCTTCTCGCTGCTGGCCAGGAGCCAGTGACCAGCGGCCAGAAGCCTGACCCCGGGAAACCCTGAAGTACGGAATAGGAATCAAGATTAGGCCGGCTATAGGTAGCTTAACATGAAGATATACGTATGTGTCAAACATGTCCCTGACTCGGCGGCAACGATTACCATCAGGGAAAAGAATCAGATCGATGAAAGCGTTACGTTCCTGCTGAATCCCTATGATGAACATGCTGTTGAAGAGGCCGCCCGTCTCAGAGCGCAGATGCAGGATTCAGAGGTGGTCGCCGTCACTCTCGGAAAAGAAGGTGCGCTAGGTACTCTCCAGTCTGCTTTGGCCATGGGAGCGGACCGGGGGATCTTGATCACAACCGATGATCGGCCCGACAGCATCCTCACGGCTCGGGCCTTAAAGGCGGCCATTGAGCAGGACGGCAAACCGGATATCATCTTCACCGGTAAAGAATCCATTGACAGCGAGGGCATGCAAACCATGTTCAGGCTTGCGGCCGCCCTGGATGTGCCCATTGCCACCAGTGTGGTCGCTTTTGCAATTGACGAAAATAAAGCCCTGGTGGAGTGTGAATTGGAGGCCGGTGTCAAGCAATTGCTGGAAATGCCGCTGCCGTGCGTCATTGCTGCCGGTAAGGGGCTGAACAAGCCCAAATATCCGACCTTTATGGATATCCGCAAGGCCAAGAAAAAGGAAATTAAGCAGATTGATCTGACCAGCTTGCCCATTGAAAAGCCCACAGCCAGTATGCAGATCCTGGAATTGAAACCGGCCATTGAGCAGCGGCAACCCAAGGAACTCAAAGGACCACCTAAAGAGTCCGTTCGGCAGCTGATTCAGGTGTTACGTGAAGAAGCAAAGGTAATTTAATAAACCTTCACCGAAATCATAGAAAGAGCGGATCGGTCATGTAATTTTCTTCAAGTCGCTACGATTTTCCAATTACCAGTGACCTGATATTTGGGATTATAGCGGTTGTCAGAAATATGTTTCGATAATCCGTCATTGCGAGGAGCTTTGCGACGAAGCAATCTGATTCGCCTCAGCGGATCATGATGCTTTGCATTAGATTGCTTCGCTTTGCTCGCAATGACTTTTGGAGAATTCGCAAAGTCAATCGGAACCTTTTTTTTTTGCAATTCGTATAGACACCACACTGAAAGCGTATGCAAATGGAAAAAGTTGGAATATTAATCGAACTAAAAGACGGCAACATTAAGAAAACCAATTTCGGTGTGATCACCCTTGCCCGCCAACCGGGGTGTGAACTGTATGCCCTGGTGCTAAACGGTGACGCAGCGGCCTACCAGGAGCAACTCCAGCAATACGGTATTGGAAAAATAGTTGATTTGACGTCCGGTGCCGGCGCCATGTCGTGGAACCCGGACCAATGGGCCCGGGCCATTATCGCCGCTATGAACCAGTTTGGTATCACCACGCTTTGCGGGCTTACCAGCGCCCGGGGAAAAGAATTGCTGCCGCGGGTGGCTGCTTATCTTGATGCCCCCCTCGTCATGGATTGTGTTGATTTGAATTTGAGTGAGCGCACGGTCAAAAAATCCCAGTTTTCCGGTAAAACCATTGCGACCATTCAAGTCAACGGGAACCGTTTTATTTTCGGCATCCGTCCCAATGCCATCGATGCCAAGCCCGCTCCATGTGAAGCTGAGGTGATTGCTTTTCAGACCGATGTTGAAAGTGCAGGCCTGGTGGTCAAGGATATCAAGCAACAGGACCATAGCGGCATCGACCTCACCGAGGCCGATATTATCATATCCGGCGGACGGGGTATGGAAAAACCGGAAAATTTTGAGATTCTTTTCGAGTGTGCGAACGTCATCGGCGCGGCGGTGGGTGCTTCCAGAGCCGCGGTCGATGCCGGTTGGGTGCCACATTCGATGCAGGTCGGGCAAACCGGGGCGACGGTGAGCCCCAAAGTCTATATCGCCTGCGGCATCTCAGGGTCCGTGCAACATTTTGCCGGCATGAAGACCTCAGGATTGATCATCGCCGTCAATACGGATCCGGAAGCAAGCATTTCCCAAAAATGCGATTATTACATTGTTGCGGATTTGTTTGAAGTCGTGCCCATTTTGACCCGTGAGTTAAAATTGGTGGTTGACGAGAATCAATCGACATAAACGAAGCAGAGATGAGCGTTTATTACACCATTAAATCTATAGTAATTGTGCTCGGGCTTTTGGCAAGCCTCGGGCTTTTTTTTATCCGTTCTCGCCGTTTAATTCAGTTGATGAACCGCGTGGAAGGCACACACCCAATCCCGTTGGACCGTTTACCCGAACGCTTAAAGATTTTTTTTACCGAAGTTTTGCTGCAATCTAAAGTGCGCGAAAAGCGATTTCCGGGTTTAGCGCACACCCTCATTTTTTTTGGCTTTATCGCCGTACTGCCGCATACGATTGAGTTGATGATCGCCGGTATCTTTTCCGGTTTCAGTTTTGCGCGCTTCATCCCCGCAATATATGGATATTATGCCTTTTTGGCAGACATACTGGCCATACTGGTTCTGGTGGGGCTGGCCTACTGTGTCAGCCGACGGCTCATCTTCAAACCCCAATATTTAACCGATAGTTTGGACTCCCGGCTGATTATTTTGTTTACGACTATCATCATTGTCAGCTTTTTTTCAGTCAATGCCTTTCGAATTGTATGGCACACGGAGACCCTGCAGGGTCTTGAAGGCCGCTACGTGATTTCGTTTCCCATTGCAATGTTTATGGGACTGGAGCATCTGTCCCGGCAGCAATTGCTTATTGGGCTGGAGGTCTCTTACTGGATTCATCTAGCGGTGATTTTGTATTTTCTCGTATATATTCCCGGATCCAAGCACCTTCATATCCTGGCGGCCGCCCCGAATGTCATCCTGGCACCTTTGGACACCCCCAAACCCATGCTGAAAAGCGATTTGGAAGATGAGGATATCGAAAGCTTTGGGCTGGGTAAGATCGATGAACTTAACTGGCAAAACGTACTGAATCTTTACGCCTGTACTGAATGCGGCCGATGTGAAGAGCAATGCCCGGCCGATTTAACCGGCAAGCCCCTTTCCCCCAAGGCCCTCGTGGTCGACTTGAAAGATGATCTGATCGCCCAGCTGGCCGAAAACAAGGATTCCATCGAACCGATCGTTCGCGAGGGTGCGCCGATTACCGAAGATGTTATCTGGTCCTGCACAACCTGCAGGGCCTGTGAAAGCATTTGCCCGCTTCACATCCAGCATCTGGATTTCATCTTGGAAATGCGTAAAAGCCTGGTGTTGATGGAATCCCGCTTTCCGGAAGAATTACAGGAAACCTTCAATAACCTGGAACACCAATTCAATCCCTGGGGCTTTGCCCCTGAGACACGTGCCGAATGGTGCCGGGAGTTGGATGTCGCCCTAATGAGCGATCGGCCGGAAGCCAAAATTCTCTACTTTGTCGGATGCGCGGGATCTTATGACGACCGAGGTAAAGTTGTTGCCCGGGCCATCGTCAATCTTTTGAAAAAGGCGGAGATTGATTTTGCCATCCTCGGCCCGGAGGAGCGCTGTACCGGAGATGCTGCCCGGCGGGCCGGCAATGAATATGTGGCTCAGGAGTTGATACAGGCGAATCTGGACACCCTCAGCAAGTATAAGCCCGACAGGATACTAACCGGCTGCCCCCATTGTTTCAACACCTTGAAATATGAATATCCGCAATTCGGTGCCATACCGGAAGTCCTGCACCACACAGAGTTTTTTGCAGACCTGATTCAAAATGGCCGATTAAAGCCGAAGGAGAAGCTGCAAACGACCGTTACATTGCATGACTCTTGTTATCTATGCCGCTGGAATGATATGATTGGCGCACCTAGACAAATTCTGGGCGCCATTGGCGGTTTGCAGATTCGGGAAATGGACCGCAGCGGCCGCAAAGGCTTGTGTTGCGGTGCCGGCGGTTCCAGAATGTTTATGGAAGAAAAGATCGGCAAGCGCATCAACCTCGAGCGTGTTGAAGAAGTGGCGGCCACCAAGGCTGAAACCCTGGTGGCGGCATGCCCTTTTTGCAATACCATGCTTAATGACGGTGTTAAGGAAACCGCATCCCCCGTAGCGGTTAAAGATATTGCCGAAATTCTCGATCAGGCAACCGGTTAGGGTCACGGGTGGTTGCCCTTTTGAGTCGCAATGAATATCAAATAACTAAGGACTCGAGGATTTTTCTTAAATCGGTCGCTACATGAATCATCAGCGACTACATCGTGCAACTCATGCATAAGGGAGCGTAAAGAAATAACAGGGCTCGTATATAAAATACCGGTTTAAATAAAAAATTAACATCGTGCCAATCAGTTGATCTGAGATTTATAACTGTTATTTCATAACGCTCCCTAATGCACTCAGACAGTGCACGACTCCGCTGCTGATAATTCACCCCGCTTCTGGGTCACATGTTATAAACGAAAATTTTCGATTCCTCAATTTACTTCAGGTCAGAACGCAAACCGCAACATAAATTACATACGGGCGTAGCCCGCGGAGGTGGAGATGTTGGCTAAAATGGATGCACTGGTAAAGTCAAAGCCTGAGCCGGGGCTGTGGCTGGAAAAAGTGCCTGTTCCGGAGATCGGCATCAATGATGTCCTCGTGAAGATCTATAAAACCGCTATCTGCGGAACGGATGTGCACATTTATAACTGGAACGAGTGGGCCCAAAAAACCATCCCGGTGCCGATGCCGGTGGGCCACGAGTTTGTGGGTCGGGTGGCCGAGATCGGCGCCAATGTGCATGATTTTAAGCCCGGCGACCTGGTTTCCGGTGAAGGACATCTGGTTTGCGGCCGCTGCCGCAATTGTCTGGCCGGCCGGCGCCACCTGTGCATGCGCACCAGCGGTGTCGGGGTGAACCGCCCGGGCGCTTATGCCGAGTATTTAAGCATCCCGGTCACAAACATCTGGTATTGCGACCCCACCATTCCGACGGATATCCTCACTTGCTTTGACCCGCTGGGCAATGCCACCCACACCGCACTCTCATTTGATTTGCTCGGCGAAGATGTTCTCATTACCGGGGCCGGGCCCATCGGCTGCATGGCCGCCGCGATTGCCAAGCATGCCGGCGCCCGCTATGTTGTGGTTACCGATGTGATTCCCTACCGTTTGAAGCTGGCCAAAAAAATGGGCGCCACCCTGGCGCTGGATGTGCGCTCCCAAACGGTGGAGGATGCGCAGAAAAAACTGGGTATGAAGGAAGGCTTTGATGTCGGCCTTGAGATGTCGGGCAATCCAGATGCATTGCGCTCGATGCTGGCCAATATGTGCCACGGCGGCAAAGTCGCGCTGCTGGGAATTTTGCCGGCCGAAACAGCCATTGACTGGGATCTGGTGGTGTTCAACGGACTGACCATCAAAGGGATTTACGGTCGAGAGATGTATGAGACCTGGTATAAAATGACAGTCATGATCCAGAGCGGTTTGGATATCAATCCGGTCATCACCCACCGCTTTGATTATACCGAATATGAAAAAGCCTTTAAGATTATGCGATCCGGCAAGTCAGGTAAAGTCATTCTCAACTGGGTTGATTAACCGGCTTTAAAACCTCATCTAATGCCCGAGAGCTATGTTGTGAGCCGTTTCAAAATGCTCACGTACTAGCGTGTACGCTCCGCTTTTGAAACGTCTCACGCCTTGCTCTCGAACATAATCTAAGGCTTTAAAGCCGGTTAATATCACTTACAAAAAGACGCAAGCGCAGCGACACCAAAATTTTAGGGACTTTAGCTCACTATAGGCATTTTAGGCACTCGTGCATTTTACCCCGAAGTAAAATTTGATAAGCCGTTAATATTGCAAAAGCGTTTAAAAGGAGAAAAAGACATGTACGGCAAAATGAAAGATCATCTGACCAACGAGCTGGCCCAGATTCGCGACAGCGGCCTTTACAAAGACGAACGCGTTTTGGCCGGGCGTCAGGGCGCCCGGGTGCAGCTGGCCGATGGCCGGCAGGTGATCAACCTGTGCGCCAACAACTATCTGGGCTTATCCGGAACCCAGGATCTGGTGGATGCTTCCAAAGAGGGCTTGGAGCAGTGGGGTTACGGTTTGTCTTCGGTGCGCTTTATCTGCGGCACCCAGCAGCTGCACAAGCAGCTCGAGCAAAAAGTATCCGAATTTTTAGGCACCGACGACACCATCCTATACTCTTCTTGTTTTGATGCCAATGCCGGCCTTTTTGAAACCCTGCTGGGACCCGAAGATGCGGTCATCTCCGATGAGCTTAATCATGCCAGCATCATCGACGGCATCCGCTTGTGCAAAGCGGCCCGCTACCGATATAAAAACAACGACATGGCCGATTTGGAGGCCAAGCTCAAAGAGGCACAGGACGCCCGTTTTCGCCTGATTGCCACCGATGGGTCTTTTTCAATGGATGGTATCATCGCGGATCTAAAAGGTGTCTGCGATCTGGCCGACCGTTACGATGCGCTGGTCATGGTCGACGATTCGCACTCAACCGGCTTTATTGGCCAAACCGGTCGCGGCACCCCCGAATACCACGGCGTCATGGAGCGGGTGGATATCATTACCTCGACTTTCGGCAAAGCGCTGGGCGGGGCATCGGGCGGATTTACCAGCGGGCGCCAAGAAATTATTGATATGCTGCGGCAGCGTTCGCGGCCCTATCTTTTTTCCAATACTCTGGCGCCCGGCGTGGCGGCGGCGGTATTCAAAGCCCTCGAAACCCTGAGCGGCTCAACCGAATTGCGTGATCGCCTGGAGCGCAACACCACCTATTTTCGAGAGGGCATGACCAAGGCCGGGTTCAAGATTAATCCGGGAGACCATCCGATCGTGCCGATTATGCTGGGAGATGCCAAAGTGGCGGTGGCAATGGCCGATGCCATGCTGGCCGAGGGTGTTTACGTAATTGCCTTTTCCTATCCGGTGGTGCCCAAAGGCAAGGCGCGCATCCGGGTGCAGATTTCAGCCGCCCTGACCACCGCGGAGCTGGATACGGCCATAGCGGCTTTTACCAAGGTGGGCAAACAATTATCTGTAATCTAAAGCGAAGCTATCTCAAAAATGCATCTAACGCTCAAGGGCTGTGTTACAAACCGATTCAAAATGCTCGAATACTATCGTGTATGCTCCACTTTTGAATCGGTTTGCGCCTTGCCCTTGAGCGTGATCTACTATTTTTGAAATAGCTTCGAGGTTTTTTTCCCTCATCTCAATATCATAAAAAGGACGTAGAGATGGGTTTTAGCTCAAGTGTTTTTAAAATTAATTTTCTTGGCAATGTCCGAAAAGCTTAGAGCAATTGGCTCTGCCCGCACCGCAGGCAGGAGAGGAGGAACTAAAATGAAAATTACGCAGGTGCGTGCCACCCCGGTCAACATTCCCCTTGAGGCGCCTTTTTACTGGTCGGTGGGAACGTATCCGGGGACTTCGAAAGCGATCATTGAAGTTGAAACCGATGAAGGCATTGTGGGGCTCGGCGAGTCGCCGTCAGCAGACTGTGCCGAGGTGATCAACAACGAGATGGGGCCCCGTTTAATCGGCTGTGATCCCATCGATATCGCCGGTTGTGAGATGCGATGCCTGCCGGAATGGTGTGTGGTCCAGAATACAGATGACGCTTCGGTTGTCAAGGCATTCGGGGGCATTGAAATTGCGCTCTGGGATATACGGGGCAAAGCATGGAACCAACCGCTGTATGAATTGCTCGGCGGCGCCGTACGCAAAAAAATTCCATTTACCGAATATTTTGCTTTCAGGGTGGAAAAGGATGGACGTGGCGGAGAAGTGACGCCTGAGGCCATTGCCGACTATTGTGTTAAAATGCAGGCAGAGCACGGATCCACCATGTTTGAAGGCAAGCTGAGCCTTGGTGATCCCCATCTTGAGGTCGCAACGGTTAAATGTCTGCGTGAAAAACTCGGTGCCGAAGCGATGATCCGGCTCGATTCGAACATGTCCTGGTCACTGTCTACCGCCCGCCAGATACTGCGTGAAATTGAGCCCTATAACATCCGAAACTACGAAGATCCCGTGGCCACCTTTGAAGAAATGGCAGCCCTGCGCCGGCACTCGAGCATTCCATTTTCCTCCCACGTACCCGACATCCGACGGGCTGTGGCGCTGGGGGTTCCGGATGCATTTGTGACCAATTTCGCCGTGCTGGGCGGCATCAATCGGGCGATTCGATTCATCGGGGCCTGTGAGGCCATGGGCGTCGGTTTCTGGTGTTACAGCGGTGACGCGGGGATCTGTACGGCCGCCTATCTGCATGTAACCGCCGCCACGCAATGGATGCATGAACCCAGTCAATCTTTAAAGCGCTGGCAAATCGGCGATGTCATCCAGGGCGGTCCCTTTAAACCGCGAAACAATGTAGTGGATGTGCCGGAAGGCCCCGGCCTCGGTGTGGTGTTGGATCAGGATGCCCTCAATCACTGGCATCAGGACTATCGGGAAAATGGCCCGATGGACCATTATGTTAATCCGCAAAACCCCGGAACCTTTCGGCGCCTGCCGTTAGACTAGCTAAAGTTTGTATCTTAACCACACAGGGTAAACAGTAACATTATTCATTCGTATTTTTAGTTATTGCCAGCCTTACCCCCATAATATAGCCCCATGCGCTAATCGATGCTTTTTTCCGCCGGTTTATCGGATTGTTTGCCTAAACCACATGCCATAGAATAGGGAATCGCGGTAATAAGAAAATCAAGCACATTTTGCGCCAGCATACCGCCGACAATATTTTCCTCATCGATCACTGAACTGGCGCCGGATATTGGCAAAACATCTTTTATCTATGTTTTCAAACTGAAAGACCGAGCATTTGTTATGAAAATCAGCAATTTTTATAACTGGACAATATGCTGTCAATCACGATAAGTGGAGAACAAATGAGCACTGATCAACACTCTAAATTGAGCAAATCGAGTTCTGATTGCTTTGCCAATTAGAACGGAGAGTTTTACCGAAACATGCCAGAATGCCCCTTGGCTTGCCAAGGGGATGAATGGCATCCTTTGAATTCCCCTCCCTCGGTGGGAGGGGTTAGGGGAGGGGGAAGCATGGCCAATTGCTCACCCCCACCTTGGTCCTCCCCCGTCAAGGGGGAGGAAAACTAATGATGCCCCGCGGTTTGCCGCGGGGAGCTTTACTTTTTTGACACCCAGAGCCGCTAAGGTGTGTCTGTTTGCTGTATTTTGCTTTCAAGATCCGTTTTTATCAGATACAATTGTGGGAATTTTACATGGTTCAGTAAGTTTGCTGCGCGCTTGCCCGGAAGTGGTACATCTGTTGCTGTCCTATTGATAAGCAGGTGCTTAGCGTAAGCGGTTCCGTAGAAAAAAATGGTTATTACTTAAAACTCATTTATGCAAGTGCTTACGTTTAAAGGAGGTGCTCGTGAAAACCTTTAAGATCAGGGACCTTATGGTCCCCCTATCAAAGTATGCCACGGTAAAAGAGGACGCTACGTTGCAGGACGTGGCAGCGGCATTGGAAGCTGCGCAAAGCCGATTTGACCGTAGTCGCTATCCCCATCTGGCGGTGCTTGTCATAAACGACCAGGGAAATGTCGTCGGCAAGGTGGGCCAGATCGATATCCTGCGTGCGCTGGAGCCTAAATACGATGAGTTGGGTCAGCCGTCGTCGCGCTTGCATACCGGTTTTTCGCGCGAGTTTTTAAAATCCCTGATGGAGCATCACCAGCTTTGGCAAGCGGCGTTACAAGATATCTGCTCCAAAGCAGCCGACCGCAAAGTAAAGACCTTTATGGTGGCGCCGTCGGAAGGTGAATTTGTGGACGAAAGCGCTTCTTTGGATGAAGCTATTCACCAGTTGGTAATGGGCCGCCATCAGTCGATTCTGGTGCTGGACAAAAATAAAATCGTTGGAATTTTGCGACTGACAGATGTTTTTGAGACCGTGTCCAACATCATCAGGCAATGCCCTGTCTAACTGACGCTGAATAGCCAAGCGCTTTCTCACGGTACGGATCAAGTCGAAGGGATGATTTGCTGTGTTAATTCAGTAATGCATCCGCCATCGGCATCGCGGCGGGGCTGCTGCCGCCGCCGGTCGATAATCGGCGACGCAGGCCGGTGCCATGCGTTTTGCAGCCTTGCAGGTGAGTACGACGAAATCTAGATATCGCCGCTTTTGCGTAGAAGCAGTTTGACCTCGGCTTTTCGGATCCGTTCCACCTGCTCATCTTTTCGCTTGCGGGCGGCTTCCAGTTTGGCGGTTAATTCGCCGAAATCGGCCGGTTTTAAAAGATAATCAAACGCTCCCAGTTTCATGCCCTGCACTGCGCTCTCGGTGGTGCCGTGACCGGTCAGCATAATGACTTCAACCAGGGGGTACGTTTTTTTTATCTCTTTAAGTGTGGCAATGCCATCCATGCCCGGCATCAGAATATCCAGGATGACTACGTCTATATCTTTTTCTTCCAGCAGCTCGAGACATTCCCGACCGCTGTGAGCCGGGGTAACGATTTCACCCGCGTCCGTCAGTCTTAAGCCGAGCATTTCCACAAAATCTTTCTCGTCGTCGACCAGCATCACCCGGGTTGGAATCTTTATCATGATGATTTTTCTCCTGTTGTTCCCGAAAAATGGGTCCTTATTTTTTCAACCCAACTCTCAGCGCCGGTTGTTTTAATGTCACCGGTATCTTTTGGATGCTTCGGCAACCGTACGCTGAAATGGGCACCCTGACCGAGGATGCTGGCGACCTCGATGGTGCCCCCGAGTTTTTCAACAATCCCGCGCGAGACGAACAGGCCCAGGCCCGTGCCCTGGTCGGGGGCTTTGGTGCTGAAAAAAGGTTCAAATATCTTAGCCAGATGCTCCCGGGCAATACCCGGCCCGGTGTCGCTGACCGTGATTGCCTGACTGTCGCCAGCATCTTCAACGGCAATCGTTATGGTGCCTTCGGAATCGACGGCGTGGATTGCATTTGTCAGCAGATTCAGCAAAACCTGGCGTATTTGATAGGCGTCACTCCAGATCGGATCCAGTGATGGGTCCATTTTGCGAGCGATTTGGACACCCTTTTTTTTGATCTCATGGGATACGAGCTGCACGGTTTCATCAGCTAGTGCCTTTAAGCTTATTTCTGTTGCGGCGGTTTCGGACTTTCCGACAAACCCCAACAGCTGGTGGGTAATGCGGCTGGCTCTCTCAACGCTTTTTTCCACCTTGTCCAGCGCTTTTGCAAAATCTTCCTTGCGGGGCATCTTTTTGAAATCATCCTTTTCGATGATTTGCCGCAGCCATCCCGCCGATTCTTTTATGATTGCCAGGGGGTTGTTTATTTCATGCGCCACTCCGGCCGCCAGGGTTCCCAAAGAGGCCAGTCTTTCGGTGACGATCATTTGCTGTTCCATTTGTTTCCTGTATTGGGCCTCTTTTTGTTCGGCATCCAATCGCTGGATCTTTTCGTAAGCCTGGCAGATTTTGTTAAACAGATGTTCCAACTCAATGGGTTTCGTCAAATAATCAAACGCGCCGCATTTAATGCCCTCGACGCCATCGGATGCCGTTGCATGGCCTGTCAGCAGAATCACCTCGGTCTTCGGATACTTATCAGCAATCTGGCGCAGAACTTCGATTCCGCTTAAACCAGGCATCTTAACATCCAGCACGACCACATCGATTATCTTTTGTGCGAGAAGTGACAGGCATTCGGCCCCGTCGGCCGCCTGCTCGGCAACCATGCCCCTTCTGGCCAGCCGCTTAGCGACGGTTTGGCGAAACTCATCTTCGTCATCTACAAGCAGCAGACGGATCGGGCTGCATTTTGTGTTGTCCGCTTTATTCATACGAGACCTAAGATCTTCCACCATACAGCTGCGACAAGGACTAAAACGCCCACCAGCACAGGGGTGGCTACAAGACCGGCCTTGGTCAGATCAGACGATTTAAAATAGCGGTAGCTGTAGGCGATGGCATTCGGCGGGCAGCCAATGACCAGCAGCAGGGCAAAGGAAGTAGCCATTCCGAGGCAAAGGGCAATCACCGTGGGATTAACCCCTTCAAGCTGGGCCATGGGAATGACAATCGGCAAAATCAAAGCCGCAGCGGCAACATTAGCCATGGCGTTGGTCACCAGGGCGCCAAAAATCGCCACTCCGATAAATAGCGTCAGCCAGCCACCGCCCTGGACCAACGGGAAAAAAAGATGTGCAAAATAGGCGGCCGCTCCCGATTCTCCCATGGCCAGGCCCAACGAAATGCCGCCTCCGAAAATAAATAGCGCTGTGCCCCACTCGAGGTTTTTGTGAATGTCTTCCCATTCTAAAGCACCGGCCAGAACCAGCGCAGCCACAGCAAGCATGCCGGTCACCGAATAATGTATACCGTGAAATTCCTTGGTGAGCCACAGGACGAACGCCAGGCCGATAATGACCAGCGCTCGTTTTTCGATCGGACTCCAGGCATCGAGTTTCTCATCGAATTCGGGCAGTTTGTGTTTCGGGTTCGGCCGAAAAACCAGCCAGACCACGCCAACGGCTATGGGCACGGTAATAATAGCCGCCGGCAGGGCATACTTTATCCAATCAAAAAACGTAATTTCCATGCCGGTGAATTCAAGCAGGAAGGCGGCGGCCACCATGTTGCGCCCCCCCCCGACCAGGGTCCCCATGCCGCCGCTGGAGCAGGCAAACGGTAAAGAGAGCATCATGAATTTTGCGGTGGTGGAATGGGGCTCGATTTTGGCTGCCCGCATCAACGGCAGCATGGTCACTATTCCAATGGCACAGGCGGCGGCATCATGAATGAACCCAGAAGCAATACCCAGACTAATCGATAAGATAAATGTGAACCGCGTAACGCTGTTGCCGGCCCTTTTGATGATAAAATAGCCCAGCCGCCTGGTCAGCCCGACCTTGTCCATAGAGATGGCGAAAATGAGGCAACACATGATAAAGACGACGACCGGGTGCATGTAGGGCGCCCACGCATCTTTGACGTCCACTATACCCATGATGGCGACGAAAACGCCGATGCAGATGGCCGTGATCTCGAGCGGAATAGGTTCGGCTATGAACAGAAAAATCAGCATGACCAGAACAGCCAGAAACCGTTTGGCTTTCGGCGAAAGGCCGTCCACATACTCGACCTGAATGCCCTCCAACTTCAGCCTTTCAGCCGTTTGCCGCAAGTAATTTCCCGGAGACTTAAATCCCTTCTTTTGAATGGCTTCAACCACATAGCCTGCAGAGGCGTCGTTTGCGTCAGGGACGAGTGTAAAGTGATCAGTGATATGCTGCAAAATGGCCTGTTTGTGATCGCCTTTTATGGTGAATCGGGTTCCCTCCGGTCGGGGCAGCAAAAAAACGATGATGCCCAGCGCCACAGCTATTGCGAGTTGAACCCACTTCGATCTAAGTAACATCTGTTCCCCTTTCATGCTGCGGATCACTGCGGTTTTCAGAATCGGAAATACCCACAGCCACAACGAGTATCACCATTCACATTTTACTCTGCTTGCGCTGCGCAAATGCCTGCATGATTTTTTGCACCAAATCTTCCATTTCACATGGTTTGGAGAGGTAATCAAAGGCCCCCAGTTTGAGCCCTTGTTCGGCCGATTCGGCGGATCCATGCCCGGTGAGCATGATCACCGATAGCCGGGGGTCCATAATTTTAAATATTTTAAGCACTTCGATGCCGTCCATATCCTCCATCTTCAAATCCAGGACCGCCACATCAAACTTATTTTCGCGCAGCGCCTGAATGGCCTCCGTACCGCTGAATGCTTTGGTGACATCAATATTTCTGTGTTTGAATCTCTTTGCGAGAATGTTTACAAAATCCTTTTCGTCGTCTATTAGAAGGAGTCGGATGGGGCCCAAATCTGTATTTTCCGATGAGATTGTCATTGCTCTTCAAATTAAAAATTTTTACTGGTTTATTTCAGCTGAAATTTCTTTGCCCAGCCGGCTTGCTTTGGGTTGCAGCGGAAGATAGATTAGAAAGGTCGTGCCCGAGCCCACTTTGCTTTGGACGTCGATCTTTCCCCCCATTTTTTCGATAATCCCGTAGCAGATCGAGAGCCCTAATCCGGTTCCTTTTCCCACCGGTTTGGTCGTGAAAAAAGGGTCAAATATTCGGTCCAGGTTAGCTTCAGGTATGCCTTTGCCGGTGTCGCTTATCTTGATGACAATAAAAGAATCCTGCTGTTTACAGGATATGGTAAGTGTTCCGCCCTGGTTTTCCATGGCATCGATGGCGTTGTTGATCAAATTAAAAAAGACTTGCTGCAGTTCGGATACGGAGGCCCGGATCGATGGAAGATTCTGCGCGACTTCGGTGTTTATCTGCACCAAACTG